>SMYC01000192.1 GCA_004356105.1 Acidobacteriota bacterium
CCTCGAAATGGGAAGTGAATGGAGACGAACCATGTTGAAGACGAACTGGCTACTATGCGGACTGCCCGCGGCTCTCATGTTGTTGACCGGTGCCAAACTGAATCACCTTCCTCGGTTGCCATCGATGATGACGATATCGGGGGCGTGGTTACCAGCACGAACGGGCCCGAGGCCGGCGTCTGGGTCATTGCGGAGACCAACGACCTTGGCACCATGTTCGTGCGAATCGTTGTAACCGACGACCAGGGTCGCTATCTCGTGCCGGATTTACCCACGGCAAACTACACGGTTTGGGTACGTGGATACGGGCTTGCCGACTCCGACAAGGTCGACGCCAAGCCCGGTGCTCATGTCGATCTTACGGCAGTGATCGCACCCGATGCGGCAACCGCTGCTCAAGTCTACCCGGCCGCCTATTGGTACGCGATGATGGATCTTCCCGACGACGCCGAGCTCGAGAAGGTCAGGGGTGGCAGGAATGCCTACCTGATGTGGATGAAGAACATGGGTTGCGTCGGGTGCCATCAGATGGGACAACGCTCGACCCGCACCCTGCCCGAAGGCATTGGAGAGTTCGAATCCTCCGAGGAGGCCTGGGTCCGCCGCATATCTTCGGGCCAGGCCGGCGGGCAGATGGCGCGCCAGGCGGCACAGTTGCTCGGTGGATTGCCGACCAAGTATCTCGCGGACTGGACCGACCGCATCGCCGCGGGAGAATACCCGTCAGACGTTCCGGAGCGCCCGACGGGCATCGAGCGCAACGTTGTTGCGACCGTGAGGGACTGGTCCAATGAAAAGGCGTACATGCACGATCTTTCCGGTACCGACCGGCGTGACCCGACGGTTAACGGATATGGACCGCTATATGGTGCGCCGGAGCTCAGCACGGACGAAATACCTATCCTGGACCCGGTCGCCAATACGTCTACCGTGTTCCACGCTCCGGTAAGAGACGACGACACCCCAACGACCAACAGCGCTCCGGTCGTCGCCCCGTCGCCATATTGGGGTGATGAAGCCATCTGGGACAGCAAGGCCAATATCCACAACCCAATGCTCGACCAGGTCGGTCGGGTCTGGCTCACGGCGCGCGTACGTGGTCCGAGCACGCCTGCATTTTGCCGGGAGGGCTCGGAGCATCCTTCGGCGCGACTCTACCCGACCGAGCGGTCCTCGCGGCAGTTGGCGATGCTCGACCCTGAGACGCAGGAATATACTTTCATTGATACCTGCTTTGGCACCCATCACCTCCAATTTGCCTACGACGAAGAAAATACGCTTTGGACCAGCGGCGATCGCCAAGTGGTTGGCTGGCTGAACACGAACCTATTCATCGAGACCGGCGACGCGGCCGCCGCTCAAGGATGGTCGCCACTCGTGCTCGACACCAATGGAAACGGTCGGCTCGACGAATGGGTAGAGCCTGACGAGGACGTCAACCCGGAGCTCGACAAACGCGTCTCAAAGGGATTCTATGCGGTGATGCCGAATCCCGCGGACGGATCCGTATGGGGCTCCAATTCATTCGCTTTTCCCGGCTCCATCACGCGGTACGACCCGGAGACCGGACTGGCGGAGACCTACAACCCTCCGCTGCCTGGTTTCGGCGTCCGCGGTGCTGATATTGATACGAACGGCGTCGTCTGGACGTCTCTCGGCAGTGGCCATCTGGGAGAGTTCGATCGCAGCAAATGCAAAGGACCGCTGAATGGTCCGGAAGCGACAGGCGACCATTGTCCCGAAGGCTGGACCCTCCACGACTTGCCGGGCCCGGCCTTTGCCGAAGAGCCTGGATTGAGCGTGGAATCCAGCTACTACACGTGGGTTGACCAGCACGACTCGTTGGGGTTGGGCAAGAATGTTCCTATCGCCACTGGCAACTTGTTCGACGGGGTACACGCTCTCGTGAACGGCGAGTTCGTCACGCTGCGCATTCCTTATCCACTTGGCTTCTATACCAAGGGATTTGAGGGCCGCATCGATGATCCCGATGCGGGCTGGAAAGGCCGCGGGATTTGGGTACCGGAAGGAGATCGCACGCCTTGGCTGAAAGAGACCGGCAAGGGCAGCAAGCCCATCGTCGTTCACTTCCAAGTGCGTCCCGATCCGCTGGCGAAGTAACAGACATAAAAGGTTGACACCATTCGACCGCGCGTCATACCCTTTCGACCCTGATGGACGTTCTCTCCCACGATGTGCTCATCGTCGGCGGCGGCGGCGCTGGTTTGCGCGCGGCGATCGCCGTCGCGGAAACCGACCCCAAGCTCAGTCTCGCCGTGGTCTCCAAGGTCTACCCGATGCGAAGTCACACCGTTTCTGCGGAAGGTGGTGCGGCCGCAGTCATCAAGGACGACGACAGTCTCGACGATCACGCCTATGACACGATTTCCGGAGCGGACTGGCTTTGCGACCAGGACGCGGTCGAGCTCTTCGTCAATGAAGCTCCCGGTGAAATGTTGCAGCTCGAGCACTGGGGTTGTCCGTGGAGTCGGCTTCCCGATGGCACCGTTGCCGTCCGCCCATTCGGGGGGATGAAGAAACAGCGCACGTGGTTCGCCGCCGACAAGACCGGCTTCCACATGCTCCATGCACTTTTTCAAACGACGCTCAAATACGATCCGATACAACGCTACGACGAGTATTTCGTCACCAAGCTACTGGTGGACGACGGGCGCTGTCGCGGCGTGGTCGCTATCGAGCTCGCTACCGGTAGGATCGTCACGATCTTGGCCAGGTCGGTGCTGCTTTGCACCGGCGGCTGTGGGAAAGTCTTCCCGTTCACCACAAACGCTAACATCAAGAACGGCGACGGCATGTCGCTCGCCTACCGCGCTGGCGTGCCGCTCAAAGACATGGAGTTCGTGCAGTATCACCCGACCGGACTCCCGTTCACCGGCATCTTGATTACCGAAGCTTCGCGCTCCGAAGGCGGCTGGCTTTTGAACAAAGACGGCTACCGCTACCTTCAGGATTATGACCTAGGCAAACCCGAGCCCCACCCGGTATTGCGCTCGATGGAGCTGGGCCCGAGGGACCGACTCTCCCAAGCGTTCGTGAAAGAGCAAGAGAAAGGCCGCACCTTCGAAGGCCCGTACGGCGACTACGTCCATCTAGACATCCGTCATCTCGGCAAAGCGAAGATCGACAAAAGCATCCCCTTCGTGCGGGAGCTCTGTCGCAAATACGTGAACATCGATCCCGTTCACGAAATGATCCCCGTCCGCCCCGTGGTCCACTACATCATGGGAGGCGTTCATACGGATCTGGACGGCGCCACGCCGCTTGCCGGACTCTACTCGGCGGGCGAGGCGGCGTGCGTCAGCATCAACGGCGCGAATCGCCTCGGCTCGAACTCGCTTACCGAGCTCCTCGTGTTCGGGGCGCGCGCGGGTAAGGCCGCCGCCAAGTTCGCGCTCGAGGTAGAAGGCAGTGGAAGCTCTGCCATTTCCGCTCAGGCCGGAGACGAACAGACGCGTCTCGAGAAAGATTTTCTCGAAAAGCAAGGCGGCACGGAGCGCATCGCTACCGTTCGCGAAGAAATGCAGAAAATTATGGAGGAGTGCGTCGGCATCTACCGCAACGGGAAGGAGCTCGAGCGAGGTGCCGAGGAGTTAGCGAAGCTTAGCGAGAGGGCCGATAACATATCACTCGATGACCACAGCCACACGTTCAATACCGAGCTCACCGCTGCGCTCGAGCTCGGCTACATGATGGACTCCGCCGAGGCTATCATCCATTCCGCCAAGGCTCGCCACGAGTCGCGGGGCTCGCACCAGAGAACGGATTTTCCCGAGCGGGACGACGACAAGTTCCTACAACACTCGCTCGCGTACCGAACGGAATCGGACGCGCCCAGAATCGAATACGCGCCGGTCAGCATTACTCGCTGGCCACCCGGCAAACGGGTTTATGGAAAGTAGGTGAGCATGGCCGATACCATCACCCTAAGCGTAAGCCGCTATCGACCGGAGCAGGAATCGGAGCCCACTGTCCAGGACTACGAGGTGCCGCTCCGCGACGATTGGGCCATCCTCGATGCGATCAACCACATCAAGGACACGATCGACGGCACTCTCTCCCACCGTTGGTCGTGCAGGATGGGTGTATGCGGCAGCTGCGGGATGATGGTGAACGGCGAGCCAACGCTCACCTGCGCGGTGTTTCTGAGCCAGTACGCGCCCGGCCCGATTCGGATCGAGCCGCTGCGCTACTTCCCCGTGATCCGTGACCTCGTGGTGGACATCACGTCGTTCATGACGAAGCTCAAGAAAGTGAAGCCGTGGATCATCCGCAAAGAAGAAAAAGCTCTCTCTGAAGGGGAGTACCGGCAGAGCCCGGACGAGCTCGACGCCTACAAGAAATACAGCATGTGTATCAACTGTCTTTTGTGTTATTCCGCCTGTCCGGTGATCGGGCTCGAGCCGAGCTTCATCGGCCCGGCGTCTATCGCCCTCGCGCAGCGCTACAACTTGGACTCGCGCGACGAAGGCGCGGCCGAGCGCCTTTCGATCCTCTCGCAGGATGACGGCATGTGGCAGTGTACGTTCGTAGGCGAATGCTCGGAAGTCTGCCCCAAGGATGTTGACCCCGCCGGTGCGATCCAGCGCTACAAGCTGACGGGTGCGGCGAACTGGTTCAAGACCCTTCTCCCCTGGGCCTCGGAATGACGACCGAGTCGGGCTACACCCTCTACCATCCGAAATGGTATCGGCACCCCGTCTCTGTCTGGTGGTGGCTTTCGAGCTGGCGTTACATGAAGTTCGTGCTGCGCGAGCTGACCAGTGTACCCGTTGCGATTTTTTCTCTCTTGACCTTGTGGCAGGTCCGCTCGCTCGCCAACGGGCCCGAAGCTTACGCCCGTTTCGAGACGTGGATGTCGTCTCCTCTCGCCGTATCACTCAACGTTCTGATCTTCGTTGCCGTCTTGTTTCACACGCAGACGTGGTTTCTCGCGGCTCCGAAGGCCATGGAAGTCCGGCTGTCGGGAAAACGCGTGCCGGACATATTGATCGTCGTGTCGAACTATATCGGTTGGGGCGTCGTTTCCGCCGTCGTGGCGTGGTTCTGGCTCGGAAGGTAGTCATGCTGAAGAAAATGACACCTCTCCTTTGGTTTCTCTTCAGTGCCGGAGGCACGGTTGCCGCGCTCCTTTTCCCGCTACACGTGCTCGTGACCGGGCTCCTGATCCCTTTGGGATGGATCGACGTTCCGGGGTACGATTCAATGGTGAGCTTGGTCAGCCATCCTCTAGCTCGGCTGTATCTTTTCGTGCTGATCTCGCTCCCCTTGTTCCACGGGGCGCATCGATTCCGTTACACTCTATATGACGGTTTGAAGTTGAAGCACTTGCACGTTCCCATCGTCCTCATCTGTTACGGCAGCGCTCTCACGGGAACCGTGGCGGCAGCTTTTTTTCTCTGGAATTTCTCTTGAAAAGATTCGAGCTCAAGTCGATTTCCGAAAACGCCATCGACTCGGCGCTCGAGAAGGCGGTTTGGTACCGCGCTTTGAACGAGCCTTTGGAAGCAGAGAGCATTTGCCGCGACGTGCTCGTAGTGGACCCGGACCATCAGCTGGCCACCTCGACGCTTCTTCTCGCGCTCACCGACCAATTTGCCCGCGGCCTCGGTCAGAGAATCCGTGAATCACGCGAGCTCGCCAAGTCGCTGAAAAGCGATTACGAGAAGGAGTATTACGCCGGTCTCATCGCGGAGCGCCGCGCGAAGTCCCAGTATGACAAAGGGATTCCAGGCTGCGGGCACCTCGCCTATGAGGGGCTCGAAGAGGCGATGGCTCACTACGAGAAAGCGCAGAAACTCAGTCCCGAGGGAAAAGACGATGCGGTACTGCGTTGGAACACGTGCGCCCGCATCATCAACGGCCATCCCGACATCGAGCCCGCTCCCGCCTCCCAAAGCGAGCCGCTCGAGCTCGAGTGACAACTCGGCTCGAGGGCAAGGTCGCTCTCGTCACGGCGGCAGCCCAGGGTATCGGCAAGGCGACCGCGCTGGCTTTCGCACATGAAGGCGCACATGTTCTCGCGACGGACGTGAACGAGGCCAGGTTGGCCGAGCTCAGCGGGACGGATAGGATCGATGTGCGCGCGCTGGATGTAACGGACGGCGACGCCATCACCACGCTCGCCTCCGAGCTCGAAGGGCCCGACATTCTCTTCAACTGCGCCGGCTTCGTCCATCACGGCACGATCCTCGAGTGCAGTGACGACGATTGGAGCTTCACGATGGAGCTCAACGTCCGCAGCATGCATCGCACGATCCGTGCTTTCATGCCGAAGATGATCGCGCGCGGCGGCGGGTCCATCATTAATATGTCCTCGGTCGCGTCCTCGCTCCGCGGGTTTCCGACGCGCTTCGTTTACGGGACGAGCAAAGCCGCCATCATCGGGCTCACGAAATCCGTGGCGGCCGACTTCATAGACGCTGGCATTCGATGCAACTGTATTTGCCCAGGGACCGTACAAACGCCGTCATTGGACGAGCGTATTGCCGCCTTCGACGATCCGGAAACGGCACGAAAGGATTTCATTGCGCGGCAACCCCTCGGGCGGCTCGGAACAGCCGAGGAGATCGCGGCGATGGCGGTTTACCTCGCCTCGGATGAGTCCGCTTACACGACGGGAACGACGATGGTGCTCGACGGCGGCATCACGACATAGTACGCGCGACGGGATCGCCTGGCCCCGTTGACCCAAGCAATGGTTTTAAACAGAGCTGATGCTCGGCATTTACGCCCGCTGCGCGATCTCGGGCGTGGCTGCTTGTGATAAAATGCAAATATGTACCCTCTCTTCTTTACGTACCGAGAGGTCGTAAACGGCGCCGGCTTCATCGCTGGTGTGCAGATTCGTGGTCTCGCACTCATGGCCCATGAGAATAACGATTGGGTAATGACCGGTGTTCAGCCCGGCTGCTTCACCGAGGTTGGAGACACCTTCGAGGAGGCACGACTGCACTTTCGAGGAATGTTCCGAGGCATCCTGTTCGACATCGCGGAAGAGACCGCCGACTACGACGCGTTCGAGGCCCAGGTGAGGAAAATTCTCGGTCAAGTCAACGAACCCGCGATGGCCATCTGGAAGCAGGCCGTTGAGAACAAAATCGAGCTCAAGGGTGAAGTCGAGGAGCTCGAGCGCAGGTTCGCTGGGCTTGGATTCGAGCTGCAAGTCGACAGGTTCAACAAGCCCGAAGTCAGCACCGCGGATTCTAACCAATCCGACGAATATTACGTCGCTGAGGCCGAGGCGGCGTAAATAGTTTGGCTGTACGAGTTTCGCTCGTTGACATCGAGCGGATGCTGAACAGATGCGCCGAGGGACACGAAGGGCCGACCCCCACGACTCACAGCTACAAGGTCAAGCACAATGGAGAGGTGTTCTACCTGCCCAAAGGGCCTGGCGGTGCAGGCTCGAGCCAAAAGCGAAAGAGCAAAGCGATGGTCTTCCTGTCACAGGTCAGAGACCTGGTAGACGCCCTTGAGATCAGTCGCGAGTGTGCGAAGGAGGCATTCCCTAATCTCAAATTCCGCGAGGTCCCTCAGTAGGTCAATATCGTTATTTTCCGTGAGGTTCTCGGAGGTACGGCGTCACCCCCAGACGCTTCCTGCGGTTTCCACGACTCGGCGCAGCTTGGCCTCCTGGTCGGCGACGGAGATACGATTTCCCACGATGGAGGTCGAGAAACCGCATTGCGTGGAAATAGCGAGCCGCTCTTTGGGTAACACCTGGCTGGCTTCTCGGATCCGCCTTTCGAGCTCTTTTCTGGACGGTGTCGCGGGCGTCTTGGTCCCCACCAATCCCAGAACAACGACGGCTTTTTCGTTGACGTGGCGGAGAGGTGCGAAAGAGCCCGAGCGCTCGTCGTCATATTCGAGAAGAAGACGGTCGGCCTGGATCTTCGAGAACAATGCTCGAGCGATCGGCTCGTAGTCACCTTCGGACAGCCACCGGCTGTTCTGGTTGCCTCGTCAGAGGTGAAACCCAAAGGTCAGCTCCGGATGGCCTTCCATTACCGCGTTCTCGAGCTCGATCCCGCGATCGAGCCAGCCTTCGATGGTCCATCCTTGGCGTTCGTAGAACTCACGGTTCGTGGCGTTTAGCAGTGAAGTGTAGTGCGGAGCGTCCAGTTGAATATAGGTGGCGCCGAGGCGCGAGAGCTCCGCGACTTCTTCGCGCAAGAGCGCGACGACATCGGACAGGTAATCGTCGAGGGTCGGGTAGACGTCGCGCGACCGCTCGGGCGACCAGAAGTTGATGAAGAGCGTTGGGCTGGGTAGCGTGATCTTCGGCGTCGCCTTGGCATGGGCGCTGAGATAGACGAGCTCGTCTCCCGACAGGGAGCGGCGACGCTCGAGCTTGGAGACGACCGCAAGCTCTGGCCTCTCCACGTTCCAGTCTTCGAGCTCGGTGCTCCGCCACTTGCCCCAGAGAAAGGCGTCCAGTCCATGCTCGGCGAAACCCGACACGGCGTCGGTCATCTGGCTCTGGAAGGAGCTCCGGCGCATCTCGCCGTCCGTCACGACTTCGAGGCCGAGTCCCTCTTGAAACGCCACGGCTTCGTCCACCGCGCGATCTTCGACCCTCTCGAGCTCGACCTGAGACAATCGACCTGCGGCCCGGGCTTCCCGAGCTTGCAGAAGCTCACGAGGGCGAAGCAAGCTGCCTATGACATCGGCGCGTGCAGTTATCATGGGCCGAAGTGTAGCCGAGCACGAGCACTAGCGCTCGTACCGTTTAGCTCTTATGCGCATCACCGTTCGCCACGTTTTGCCGTCGTCCATCGAGTATTCGCTCGACTGAGGGCTCCGGCTCTGGACGACCGTTTGGCCGAGGCGCAGGCTCGCTCCTTCGTTGTCGGCGCCCGCTCTCCGGAGCAGAGCGATCTTGCGGAGTCGGAGTTATACTGCCGAAGATGTATCACCGCCCACGATGCTCGTTTTCCGCAAGCGTGCTCGGACTTTTCTTTCTTGCCGCGATCGCCCGCGGGCAAGAAGCGGTCCAAGACCGAATACCGCGTTTTCGTGGCGGGGTTCGCTTGTTGCTGGTGGATGTCATCGTGACGGGCGAAGATGGTCGTTTCGTCTCCGACCTCAACGTCGAGGACTTCGAGCTCTATGAGAGCGGAGAGCCGCGAGACATCACGGCGTTCAGCTTGATCGAGCTTCCCGAGCCACCACGTCGTTCCGAGTCCGTCGCGCCGCTTTCCGAAGACTATGCGGTTGCGACGAATGACGGCACGGCGTCCGGCCGTCTGTTCGTCCTCGTTCTGGACGATCTTCATGTCGATGCCCGGAGGAGCGGCCGAGTGCGCGAGTTGGCGCGTGGGTTCCTCGAGCGCTCGCTCGGCCCCCACGACCTCGTGTCGGTCTCGTTTACCAGCGGGCTCTATCGCCCGTTCACGATGAATCGTGCGGCACTGGTGGCGACGGTCAATAGATTTATGGGTCGCATGCTTCGCTCGTCGACGCTCGAGCGGTTGGACGCTCAGTCTCAAAGCGGTCTGCCCGGCGGCTCTATAGAAAATTACGTGACACCGCCGGCGGAGCGCGAGCGTGGGCGAAGAAATCTCGACACGTTGAAGTTTCTGGGGGCGCAATGCGCGTTTCTCGAGACGGTGCGGGGTCGGCGCAAGGCGCTGGTCTGGATCAGCGAAGGTCTCGACTACGACGCCGAGAACTTCAACGGGCGGCCCTACTCGGAGAGTATCCGTCGCGAGCTTGTGAGTGTGTTGGACCGGGCCGCGCGTGCCAATGTGGCGATTTACGCACTCAATCCGGGCGGTCTGAGCTCCGTTGCCGACGATCTCATTCAAATTGCTAGCGGACCCGCCGGCGTACCGACGGTCGGGGTCAATGACTCGGTCTATGCGCCGGGCGCGGCGTTTGCCGCGGAGGACGCAATGCTCGGTACGGCGTCGTTGCTTTCCGACCGTGCGACGGCTCTTCGCAGCCTTCGACGACTCTCCGAGCTCACCGGAGGCATGACGCTCACAAATAATGATCTCGAGGCGGGCCTCGATCGAATCGTTTCCGATACGAGCCGCTACTATCTCCTTGGGTTCAGCCCGGAAACGGAAGGGGAGCCAGGGGAGCTGCAAAGAATCGAAGTGCGCGTCAAACGCGATGGAGTCGATGTCCGCACGCGCCACGGTTACTCGGCTGCCCCGGAGGCGTCCCCCAAAACGGCGTCGGTCTGGGGCTCCACGGCGAGCGCGCCGGAGCTTCAGGAGGCTCTGGCGCAGCCCGTTCCTGTTACAGGCCTTGCGCTACGTGTCGCGGCCGCGCCAATGGGCCAGGACGGTGAGACAGCTCTTGTGCCGGTCGTGGTCTCGAGTGACGTTACGGCCTTCCATTTCGACGAGCGCGACGGGAAGATTTATGACAACGTCGAAGTTTGGATCGGGGCGTTCCGCTATAACGGTGAGCTCGCGGATAGTGTTACGAGCCGCGTCGCCCTCGCGCTGCCGGCGGGTTCGCGAAAGCAACTCACGCGGGACGGCTTCCGAGCGATGGGTGAGCTTCGCCTGGAGCCTGGCTCGTACCAGCTTCGCGTCGCGCTCTACGAGTCGGGCGCTGACCGCACAGGCTCGGTTCTTGCCGACCTGGAGGTGCCCGCGCCGAAGGCAGGGTTGCTTCGCGGGATGGCTCTATCCAGCATGATGGAGTCGCGCATCCCGGTGGCGGGATATAACCGCGCCGACGCCGTTTTGCCGATGCCACCGGTCACGACCCGCACCTTCGACAGAGCGGACGAGCTCATTCTCTATGTCGAGCTGACTAATCCAGACGAGAAGGACTTCAACCTCGTCATGGACATGCGGACCGTCGACGGCCGACCCGTAATGCATGTGGAGGACAAGGCCCCGAGCTCTGCTGGGGAGCCCGTTCTGCTCGTGTCGCGGCGCATCGCCCTCTCCGATCTCGAATCCGGGGAGTACCAAGTCGCGTTTCGAGCGATCGATCTCGACGGCGACGAGCTCGCTGTTCGGCAGATACTGTTCCGCGTTCGCTGATCGAGTTGGCCGGTCGGTTGCGCGCTACGGCTCCGCGCCCAACTCGAAGGTAAACACTCCGTGCCCCGACGGCATCGTCACGAGCTGTTTGCCGTTCGACAGATATCTGATGGGAGCTGTCGACATGGCGGCGCCGCCGAGGCCGCCAAACCGGTGCCCCCTCTAGAGGCCGTCTAGACCCTCGGTGAGCTCGATCTGTGTGCCCCAGGGATCGATGAGCGTCGCGTGAGCGATCTTTCTCTCGGGGATCCACTCGTAGGGACTCTCGAACGTAAAGCCTTTGGCCTCGAGCTTCTTGCACAGCGCCTCGAGTCCGTCGACTTCGAAACCGATGTGGTCGAGCGCGCGACCTTTAATCGGCGCAAGCTTTTCGTCCGCCGGTGAGAACGTGAGATTCACGCCGCCCAAGTTCGCCGCCTCCATACCGGCACGCTGGCCCGGCTCGGCGCCGAGAGTTTCAACGTACCATGCCTTCATGGCGTCGACTTCCGGCCCATAAAAATGAATGTGGTGGTTCGCGACCGCTCGCTCCAGCTCTTTGTTCTCGTAGAGCTCGACGCGGGTCCCATTCGGCGCCAGAGCGAAGGCCAGATACGATCCCGCGGCCTCGTTGAAGGCGAGCCCGTCATCGTCGACATCCATCGTAGCTCCCACAACCTCGTCGGTGATGATGGTCGTACCCGCGCTCTTCAACTGCTTGACGAGCGGCCTGAGGTCCTTGAATTGAAGCCCTACGTGATTCACGACCGCGCCGTTGGTGCCGGCGGTCGGCTTTTGCTCTCTGAAAAATATGAGGACGTTGGGAAATCGGATGCCTACGCTGCCGTAGAAATCTATGGTCTCGCCGCCCAAGGATTTCCAGAAAGACACGTTTTTTTCCAAGTCCTCAACCATGACGTGGTGGTGTCCCATCGCGATGGTGTGGGTCTTTGCAGCGATGAGCTGCGCAGACGCTTGCGCAGCGGTGAGCGTCATCATTATTAGTAAGCCTATTCTGTTCATGGGGGCATCATAGTGGCTCGGAAGGTTCTCTTCCACTGCGAGTAGGAACAAAGCCACTTGAAGTCGGCACGCCTGTGATGACAGCGCTCGCGAGCAGCTTCCGTTCTATGACGAAGCGGAGGAAGAGTTCCGTTTCGTTGAAGCGATTTTTCGCGACCCCAGACCCGAGCAGCGAATGGACCTGTGGCGCTACGCGCAGCACATGTTTCACAGCTACGGGGAGCTCATACTGCTTCGCGGCGAGCCCGACCGCGCCATGCAGTATGCAGATGAGTGCCTCGCGATCGCCGAACCAGCCAACCATCGGAAGAACGTCGTGAAAGGACGGAGACTCCGCGGGGAAGTGTTCCTGGCTACCGAGAGTTTGGAAAAGGCCGAGACGGAGCTCACACGCGCGCTCGAGATCGCCGAGGACGTGGGGAACCCGCCGCAACTCTGGAAGACGTGGGCGGCGCTGGGTGAATTGCGGAAGAAGCAAGACCGGCTCGATGACTCCAAGACCTGCTACCGCGAGGCACTCTCCGTGATAGAACGCGTCGCGGCGAGTCTCGATGCTGACACCGAGGAAGACGAGCTAAGGAAAACTTTTCTGAACTCGAATCACGTGCGAGCGATCCGAACTCTCGCGGGCCTCTAGCTTTAGAAGCGTTTGTCGCCATTCCTCTCCGCCGTCAACAATGTCCATGACCCAGATGTCGCCGAGGGCTTCTTGCCATAGGAAATAGAGGTTATCTCCGTCCGTGGCGACATGTTAGCCCAGACTCCCGGGCCGTCCGACGAGGTCGGTCAGAGGAGCCTCTCGGTTGTCATCAAAAGTTATCGTCCAGACGTTATCGCCGCGTTTACAGTAGAGTGTTTTACCGTCGAGAGACCAGCGAAGCCCCGTTCTTGTGCCTCGGCTTGACCGAAATGGTCACCTTCGATGACCAGCACGCTTTATGTGCCATGACATACGGTCACCTTATCAAAGTCACCTGTAGTGTTCGCGGTCATCGACCGCTGGGATATCGAGCTCAGGAAACCGCCGTAGTCGATTCGCATGGAAGGATAGGGTAGCCTTATGGCGGTTCAGACATGGTCAACTTTGGGACGCTCGGGCTACTGCTATTACTCTTACCAGCCGCCGTGGAAAGTCAACGAACGAATACGGGAGTTACCGCGCTCGATGATGATGTGGCTTTGGCCCAGGCAAATCTCGGCGAGGCTGAGCTTCGGCGCGGAGAGGAGGGCGGTCAGGATGCGCCGAAGCATTTCGAAGCCGCGGAGCGGGCGCTCAATGAAGCATTGTCCTTGGTGCCCGCGTCGCCTCGGGCGATTCATGCGCTGTCGTCGGTCTATATGCGGACGGGACGCACCGAGGCAGCCGCGGAGTTATTGAGAAAGGGCGTCGTTGCCAACCCAAGCTCCGCTCGGTTACATGCGAAACTGGGCTACGTGTTCCGCTACGCTGGCATGATGGACCCATCCATCACGGAGTATCGAACTTCACAGAGACTCGATGCCCGCTTCGAGAACAGGATCGCGGCCGAGCGACAGATTATCAAGGCGCTGATCTATTCCGGGCACTACGATGAAGCGTTCGAGTCCTACGCCTCCATCCTTGAATGGCTGAAGGAGCTCGGGCGAGCTCCGGACGAAAAGGTGCAGTTCTATCAGGGGCTCGGCCGACTCTACGCTGGAAATATCGATCACGCGGTTCGGCTCTTCGACGCATCCATCGCTACCGTCCCAGACAGCTTGTGGTCCAGCTTCGCGAAAGCCTACAAGTATGGCGCGCTCGGGGAAACCCAGAAACTCCGCGACCTCGCTGACGAGCTCGCGCGCGGCAACGTCAGTGATGGTGAGCGGCGGTATCGCCTCGCACACCTCAACGCGATGGCCGGCAGGTTCAGTAAAGCGCTCGGCCATCTCGAGGCTTCCGCCCAATCCGGATTTTTCAACTATCCGTACACGAAGCGCGATCGGCTGCTCGAGGACATCGAGCCGTCGAGCGACTTCGACCGGGTTCTGCGTTTCATAGAGAATCGGCACCGGCGATTCGTGGAGCAGAACGAGTAGGGCGAAAAGCCTCGAGGGAGAGCGTCCATGTCTCACGTAATACGTTTCTTGATTTCCATGGCGGCTCTCGTCGCGTTTGCGACGGTCGAGTCCGAGGGCCAACCGATGAGCGACGAGTTTTTGATCGCGATCCACGGCGGCGGCGGTGTGCGAAGCCGGGCCGCGATGACACCTGAGCTCGAGGCTGGGTATCGAGCCGCGCTGCGCGCCGCACTCGAAGCCGGTCATGACGTCTTGTCCGGCGGTGGGAACAGCATCTCGGCAGTGGAAGCCGCGATCCGGGTGATGGAGGATTCGCCTCTGTTCAATGCGGGTAAGGGCTCGAGTTACAACGCCGAAGGGGTCCACGAGTTGGATGCGTCCATCATGGAGGGGGCGACGCTCGATGCGGGAGCGGTGGCCGTTGTGCAGCGGGTGAAGAACCCGATAACGCTCGCGAGACGCGTCATGGAGAACTCGCCGCACGTGATGTTAGCGGGGGACGGTGCTCTCGAATTCGGGAAGGAACAAGGGGTCGACATCGTGGCGCCCCACTATTTCTTTACGCAGAGGAAGTGGGACTCGCTGCAGCGCCGATTGGACCAGCAAACCGAGTTCGGAAAACCGACGAGCCGCGATAGCGACGACCAGCTCGATCCTGGCCTATATGGAACCGTAGGGGCCGTTGCTCTCGACAAAAACGGGAACCTCGCAGCCGGCACGTCGACCGGCGGCCGCGAGGGAAAGCATCCCGGGCGCGTCGGAGATTCACCCATTATCGGGGCCGGCACTTACGCAAAGAACGCGACCCTCGCCGTTTCGTCGACCGGTCTTGGCGAATACGTGATCCGCATCGGTGGCACGAAGACCATGTCCGACCTGATGGAATATCGGGGTGTGAGCCTCGATGAAGCCACGAACGCGGTCAAAGACATGATCGAGGAGATGGGTGGTAGCATCGGCGTTGTCGCCATCGACCGGCAAGGAAACCTGTCGATGCCGTATTCTTTCAACGGCATGTATCGCGGATATGTGCGGCAGGGCGGAGACTACGTCGTTCTCATCTACGATGAGTAGCGGCTTATCGCGATGCAGCCGAACGTTTGAAGAGCGGTGAAACTGACATACGCTTTCCACCCGTGTGCTTCCCTCCTCCGCTCCCGTACGTGGAAAGCAGAGCCCCACCATAGCAACCCGCCTCGTTTCTCGATCGACCCACCGACCAGCCGTCCGGCAGCGCCATTCGTGCGTGTGAATTCCGATTTTTCGCGATCAAACATGACCAAACTCGTGCTACGCCCGATTTGAGCTTGTAGCCTTCGTCGAACGCCTCCCGATCAACCCCACAATGAACGATTCCTCACATTCGAGATGAACAAAAACATGGCACCTCTTTCTCGGAGCTCTGTGCGGGAGCCGCGTCTTTGTACGCGGCTCTCGCTCAGAGGTCCTTCAACTCGGTTGCTCCTCCATTAAGCGGGTTGCTTCTCGACGGGCTCGGTCGAAGGGGTCTTCAGCGGATCCTGATTCGGGGTGGGAGCTAGCGCCTGCGAAGAGAAAGAAGGCGCTCTCGACGAGAAAGAAACCCCAGACTGCGAGGCCGTAGCTCTGAACCGTGGAACCCGCCAAGAGTTGAGCGACGCTCGTCGCCAGTAGAAAGAGCATTGCCTCGATGGCGAAGGCGCGACCTATCTTCGTGCGGTAGAGAAGGCCACTTCGCACGATGCCCAGTAGGATCGGGCTTGCGTAGAGTACGACGACTCCCGGCGCTAGCGCGTAGAGGCCGGCGCCCAGGACGAGGGTCAAGGCTCCGTAGCGCAGGCCGCGCACGAGAGACGGGCTCACGACGACGATGTAGGCTGCAACGAGCACGATGCTTCCGATCGAGAACGTTCGGATGAGGCTGAACGCTGGCAGGGTCACGAGTAGATAAGGCACCGCGGCGAGCCCGGCAATGGCGGCGAAGACAAGGCTCGAGCTGAACTTCCCGGTGCGTATCACGATGCCTCCTTCTCGCCACGCCTCTGCCGGCGTCGCAGGAGCTCGATCTCGATTTCCTCGTCTTCGACAACAGGCTCGATGAAGCGCAAATCCTCTTCACCGGCGTGGGCCCTCGCGAGAAACGCTTTGACCTGGACGCGCAGCTCGGAGAGCTCTTGCTCCTGCCGCTCGAGCTCCTTTGCCACCTCTGCGCACTCTTCTCGGAGCTGCTTCCCGCGATGTTCCACCTGCTCCGAGCGGCGCTTCAGCCCCAGCAGTTTCTTGATGGCGAAACGCGCGAGCTCCTCCTTGTCACCGTCGATCGCGAGGGAAACGTCCTCCTCTATACGCTTTAGCTCAGTCGCTAGCCGCTTCGACGCTTCGCGGCTTTGTTTCTCCTCGGCCACCACCGCCTCGAGACGGGCTCGCTTGCGAACGAGCTCGGTCTCGGCCTCACGAAGGTGCTGTTTCAGTAGGAGCGATCGATCCTCGAGAGAGTCGACTACTCCGTGAGCGTCGGCCTTGAACAACGTGGTCATGCGTGTCAGTAATCCCATCATCGCCTCCTAGTTCTTGCTGCCGCTGCGGCGCATCTTCAAAGCATCGGCTTGATTCGTCTTGCTGAAGCGGTTCCGCTTGAGCGCTTGATCGGCTCCCTGAAAGGAATCATCGACTTGGGCTTCCAGCTCCTCGACCTCTACGAGATTCTGCTCGACGAGCGTGCTCTTGAGCTTCTCGTTCATGCGCTCCTGTTGTTGCCGATAGGCATTGATTTCGGCCTTGGCCTCGTCACGGCGTCCCTCGGAAACCGCGCGAGCGACAACTTCTCGCAGGCGGCCATAGGACTCCTCGACAACGGACCTCTCCCAAGCTTCCTTGTCCACGCCGGCAAAGTAGGACTCTTCGTTATAGACGCAGGCCACCTGCGCGGAGTCCTCGAGGGCTACCGCGTAACGCTCGCCGCCCGATCGATAATCCACCGTGATCGCGCCGAGCTCGAACTCAGCGATACTGCTCGTCGGCACGCGGTAGGTCACCCACACTCGTCGTTCCTGACCGGAGAAAAGTGTCCCGGGACGGAAGGTTACGCGTCCGTCTTTTCGCTCCAAGGGATATCCGGCGACGTCGACGACTTCGACCCTCGGTCCCGGCGCCAGAGTAACGGACACCGCGCTGGCGACGGTGTTGCGCGACGCGTTGAACTCGTTCGCGAAAACCTTGGCGAGCCCACTCGTCTGCTCGACGAAGTAATAGTTTCCCGTACCTGCGTCGGCGAGCTTGCTCATGAGGAACTCGTTGAAATCGAGGCCCACGCCTACCGCTGAAAGCACTTGCTCCCGTTGACTGAAGCGAGCGGCTCGTTGGATGAGCCCCTGCTCGCTCGCGTCCCCGTGATTCGCGAGGCCATCGGAAATGAGAATGATCCTGGAGGCGCGGAGCTCGTCGCGCGCGTGACCCAACGTTTCGTAGGCGACGTCCAGACCATGCGACATGTTGGTGCCCCCGTCAGCATAGATTTCTTGCAACTGACTTTCCCAACTCGTCTTCGCTGCTTGGGTCGCCCGTTCGAGCGCAATGGTGAGCTCGGCCTCGTAGGAGTAAGTGACGAGGGCGAACCGGTCCTTGGCTCCTAGCTGCCGGATCAGCTCGCGGATCGCGGCGCGTCCTTGCTCGAGCTTCTCGCCCTGCATCGAGCCGGAGCGATCTAAGATGACGAGCAGGTCGGTCGGCACCGACACCCTTCGGCCCTCGACTTCCGCCGCCGTCAGGATCAGCTCGAGCCGCACGTTCCCGTCATCTCCCTGAAGCACCGCGGTGCGATCAGCGCGCGCCTGCAGTGAGACGACCCCGCTAGAAGCGCGGCTCCACCCGGATATGTGCGTGCCGTCCGCAGCCTGAAGCTTCATGATGAGCCCGATGGTGATCGTGCCGAGTAGCAGCCCGGCTGTTAGGATGAACCGACCGCGTCGGTTGCTCGCTTGTGTTTCGTTCTTCATGACGTCTCCTTTTGCTTTTGGTTCCATTCGTCGAGGTTCATATCTGTTCTACCGTGATACGGACCGATCGATTGCAAAAGAACAGTAAAAGCAACAGGACAAGGGTTTTACAATCGATTTACACGAGTTGGGCGGCTCGACCCGTACAATGGAAGGGATCATGAAAAAGAGCGCAAGAGTCCTCGTCGTGGAAGACGAGAAAAGCATTCGCGAGGGGCTTCGCGACGTGCTCACCTTCCATGGATACGATGTCCAAGTCGTAGAGACCGGTGAGGCGGGGCTCGAGTCGATCCTTGGCGGTCACTTCCAGTTGGTGCTCCTGGACGTCATGCTTCCAGGGCTCAATGGCTTCGACGTTTGCCGGAAGGTACGCGAATCGGGCGCCAGCGTTGCCATCCTCATGCTTACGGCGAAAGGCTCCGAAGACGACATCGTCGAGGGGCTCTCTTGTGGCGCCGACGATTACGTGACCAAGCCTTTCTCGATCCGAGAGCTCACCGCGAGGGTGGAAGCACTCGTGCGGCGGACGAGCGGCCGAAGCGAGAAATCGTTCCGGTTCGGCGAGTGGACCGTGGACCCCGCAACCCTTCAGGCAACACTGGGCGGCGAGACTTGCGAGCTCACGCCTCGAGAGCTCGACCTGGTAGCACTCTTCGTTTCCGAGAAGGGCCGTGTGGTCAGTCGAAGAGTGCTGCTGAAAGAAGTATGGGAAATGGCGAAAGTGGATGAGGTCGAGACCCGAACAGTGGACATGCATATTGCCAAGCTCCGCAAGAAGCTCGACCCCGATGGGCGGCTCATTCTCACCGTTCGCGGCGCCGGCTATCGCTATCGAGGTTGAGCGATGACGCGGCTTCGACTCACCTTCATAGCGCTCGCTCTACTGCTGCTTCTGCCTCTCGGTCTCCTTGTGAGCCGGGCCCTGGCGAGCCTCAACAACGAGCGCGAGCTGCGCCATCAGATCGTGGCGGAGCGTATCTTCGATGAGATGGAGCGGGAGCTCACCGCTCTCGTTCGTCGCGAAGAGGATCGCCCCTTCGAGCACTACCGCTCTTATTACGTTTCCGAGTCGAGCGGCACTACGATCCGCTCGCCGCTGGCGGATGCGCCCGAGGAGACTTTCATCCTCGACTACTTCCTCGAGAGCCCAGACGGTACTCTCGCGAGCCCGCGGCTCGACGACGGCGCCCAGGTCACCCTCGCCCTCGTGCAAAGGCTCCTTGCTAGCGGATTCGGGGGAGGTGCCCGTCAGCCGGCTGCAGAGCAACGGCGGCAGCAACTTCCCGGCACTACGCTGGCCCTCTCGAAAGCAAAGCAGAAAGACGCGTTCTCGAAAAAGAATGTCGCCTCCGACAGCTACTTGAGGCAGCTCAACCGAGGGGCCGAATCACGGCGCGATCGAGTTGCGAAACTTTCGCAGAGCGTGGCCCGCAATGTCATGCCGTACTCCGAGGGGGAGGAGCAGGAGGCCTACCGTCAAGAGCTCGAGTTGGATGACGCGAGCGAGCCGATAATCTGGGAGGCGATTGACGTTGTCTTGGAGTCGCTCGTCGGGCAACGGTTGGACGAGCGCCATCTCGTTCTCTACCGCTCGGCGATCATCGACGCGGTAACCTATCGGCAAGGTTTCGTCGTCGATGCCAATCAGCTCGTCCAGTGGTTGGCGGCGCAGGTGCTCGACGGAAGCGAGCTCGCCACCCGCGTGGAAGTCATTTCCGCTCCCAGCGAAGAAACCTCTTACGCCGCCGACGGCTTTCGCTACCGGCATCAATTCGCCGAGCCTTTCGATAGCCTCGCAAGTGTTCTCACACTGGACCCACTGCCGGAGGCGGGAGGCGTGAGCTTCGTCTACCTTCTCTCCGCGCTCACGCTTCTCACGGGGACAGCGGGCCTCGTTGGGATCTATCGCATGGTCACGGTGCGGCTCGCCTATGCCGAGCGGCGTCAGAACTTTGTCTCCGCTGTTTCCCACGAGCTCAAAACCCCTTTGACCGCGATCCGGATGTACGCGGAGATGCTCCGCGACGGGCTCGTTTCCAATGAGGAGAAGCGCCATCAGTACTACGAGGTCATCACTAACGAGTCAGAGCGATTGACCCGGCTCGTGAACAACGTGCTCGAGCTCTCCAAGCTCGAGCGACGCGATCGTTCCTTGAGCCCGGTGCCAGGCCCACTACTCCCGGTCCTCAAGGAGGCTCGGGAGGTCATCACGCCCCATGCCGCGGGTGAGGGCTTCGCGATCGCTCTCGACGTAGCCGCCGATCTGCCCGACGCGATCTATGATCGAGACGCTCTGCTGCAAGTGCTCTTCAACCTGATCGACAACGCGGTGAAGTACTCCAAGTCAGCCCAGACGCGAGAGATCCTCCTCCGCGCTCGGCGGAAAGACGACACCGTCGAGATCAGCGTCAGCGATCGAGGTCCGGGCGTGAGCGAGGCGCACCTGAAGCACGTCTTCGAGCCGTTCTACCGAGTGGAAGCGGAGCTCACCCGCCGCTCACAGGGTACGGGGATCGGCCTCGCCCTCGTTCGTGGTCTCATCGAGTCGATGGGCGGCTCGGTGCGGGGCGAGAACGGGCGCGACGGCGGCTTCGTCGTGCGGTTAACGTTGCCTGTAGCTGCCTCGGCCTAGTCTGAGAGCTCCAGGATCGCCTGATAGGTCAGCCTCCGGGCGAGTGACCGAACATCTGGGCGACCCTCTCCGAGTTGCTGAATCATGCCCACGAAGACCAGATCTTCGGCGGGGTCGATCCAGAACCAAGTGCCGGCCAGGCCGCCCCAGGAATACTCACCTTTGGAAAACGTCTCGGCCTCGACCGGGTCCATGACCACGGCGAAGTCGAGCCCGAACCCGACCCCTGGTCTGATCTCCTCGACAGCACGGGGCAACTGGTTCCGCTGCATCAGCGCGACCGTTGTCGGCGACAGGATGCGCACGCCGTCGAGCTCTCCACCGTTTAGGAGCATTTGGCAGAAGCGCATGTAGTCCATCGTGGAGGACACGAGCCCATGGCCGCCCGCGAACAACGTTGCCGGCTCCAAGTAGTTGTGGGGGACGAGCGACTCTTCCCGGACGGTTAGGCCGCCGTCCTCACCGTAAGTGTAGAGTTGTGCGAACCGGTCCGTCTTGTTCGCCGGAACATGAAAGCCGGTGTCGTTCATCGCGAGCGGCTCGAAGATACGCTCTTGTAGGAACACGTCGAAGGATTGGCCCGACAGCACTTCGACCAAGTACGACTGCACGTCGACGGCGACGCTGTAATGCCACGTCGAGCCAGGCTGTTGGCGCAGTGGGATTCGAGCGAGCTTTTCGATCATGTCCTCGAGAGTCGAACCGCTATCGAGCACTTCCGCTTCCCGATACATCTCGTCGACCTGAGACTCCGAGAAGAAACCGTAGGTCAGCCCTGCGGTGTGGGTCATCAGCTCCCGAATCGTCATCGGGTGGTCCGCGTCTTCCGTTTCCTGTCCATCTGCCCCGATTCCGGAAGCCACTTTGAGGCCTTCGAGCTCGGGGATGTATTTTTCGACCGGATCCGCCAAGCGGAAACGCCCCTCTTCATAGAGCGTCATGAGGGCCACGCCGGTGATGGGCTTGGTCATCGAATAGATGCGAAAGATGCTGTCACGTTTCATCGGTGTGGCCGATTCGATGTCCTGCTGCCCGAAGGTCTCGAAGTGAACGACCTTGCCGTGGCGCGCCACCATCGTCACGATGCCGGCGAGCTTGCCGTCGTCGACGATGCCTTGCATGGTCTCCGAAAGACGCGCCAGGCGCTCGGACGACATGCCCACTGCCTCGGGCGTTTCCTCCGCCAGGTCGCGTGTCGCGCGTGACTGAACGTCGGCCCCCGACGTCACCTCGCATGCTGCGGTGCTCAGAAAAACAAGCGCGAGGGTCGCGAGGAGCGATAACGATCGTGTGACGCGGTGAGTTTTCATGGAATCTCTCCTTGACTGTGAAATCTCGGTGCCCAAATGGCGCGGACGCGCGCAGTTTACCCCCCTCGCGGCCGATCGGTCGAGCCTAAACTCTGGAAAACGCCTGGAAGAGCCTCGATCGCGTAGCGCCGCCCCTTACCATCCTACGTGTCTCCGGCATCGACCGCGGTGACACGAGCACTCCTGGTCTTGGGGCCGTCATCAGCCTGCCGTTTCCCAGCGTCCCGTCTCGGCGGAGCGGAAGATCGCTTCGATCCACCGCATGTTCTCGACGGATTTCTCGAGCGGGTAAACGACGTCCGTATCGTCCAGGATCGCGCGGGAGAACGCTTCCCCCTGAATGCGGTACTGATCGCACGTCAGAAGCTCGACCGTCTCGAGGCCGCTTCCGAAAACGTCGCGTCCGTCGTCGATCGAAAGGCGGCACGGCCGATCGTCGGGAGCGTTGAACGGAATGTCGACCTGTAGGCGGCCGGCGGTACCGAAGATCGTAACGCTCTGATACGGCACCATCCGCGTGCTGCAGGTGCCGATCGCCTGCCCGGACGGAAAGTCGAGCATCATCGACGTCACCACATCCACGGAGGAGCTCGGGTCCCGCTCGACGAGGCCCATCACCCGTCGCGGCTCCTCGCCGAAGACCATGCGTGACGTCATCAGAAGGTAGCATCCGATATCCATCAACCCTCCTCCGCCCGTCTCGGCGAGATTGCGAATGTTCTTCGGGTCGTCGTTGAAGTAGCTGAAGTAGCCCATAAAGGAGCGCACCTCGCCCAATCGGCCCGAACGACAGATCTCGACCGCCTTCAGCCATTGCGGGTGCGAGCACACCATGAAAGCCTCCTCGATCTTTACGCCGGTGCGATCGCGCGCCGCAAGGATTTCTTCCGCCTCGGCCGCCGACATGCCAATGGGCTTTTCGCACAGCACGTGCTTGCCGCTTTCGGCGGCCGCAATCGTCCACTCTTTGTGGAGGTGATTGGGCAACGGGTTGTAGATCGCATCGATATCGGGGTCGGCGAGCAGCTCGCGGTAAGAGCCGTAGGCCTTCGGCAATCCCAGAGCTTTCGCCGCCGCCTCGGCTTTGTGATGGTCGCGTGAAGCGATCGCCACGACCTCCGAGCACTCTCCAGAAGACATTGCGGAAATCACTTTCTCGGTGGCGATCTTCGCGACTCCAAGGACTCCCCAGCGAATTTTGGGCATGAGCCTAGCCTCAACTCCCTGCTATGCGGCAACGGTCGTCCGGAGAGCATCCAGAATTCGATCCGAAGTCGGCAAGTACTCCTTCTCGAGTCGATAAGGGAAGGGTGTGTCGAAGCCCGTGACCCGAAGGATGGGTGCGTCTAAACTCCAGAACGCTTTCTCGACGATCAAAGACGCTAGCTCGGCGCCGTAACCGCAGGTTCGGGGGGCTTCGTGCACGATGACGATACGATGCGTTTTTTGCACCGAGGCCAGGACGGTCTCTATGTCGAGCGGGAGGAGGCTTCGCAGATCGAGGACGTCCACTTGAATCTGCTCCTCCGCCGCGCGCCGGGCCACGTCCTCGGCAAGTGGCACCATCGCCCCGTAACAGATGAGGGTGACGTCCGTCCCTTCACGAACCCTGCGAGCGCTGCCGATCGGAACGGTAAACGCCCCGTCGGGAACCTCGGCACTCGTCGTCCGGTAGAGTTTTTTCGGTTCCAGAAAAATGACCGGGTCTTGCTCTCGCAAAGCGGCGAGTAGTAGGCCTTTGGCGTCATACGGATTGGACGGGATCACGACTTTGAGTCCCGCGGTGTGGGCGAAGTGGCTTTCCGGACTTTGTGAGTGGTAGAGGCCGCCACCGACGCCGCCTCCCACCGGCATGCGAACCAGCACCGGAGTGGTGAGCTGGTTTCCAGAACGATAGCGATACTTGGCCAGCTCGTTGATGATCTGATCGAAGGCGGGAAACGCAAAGTCGGCGAACTGGATCTCCGCTATGGGTCGAAGCCCGTAGAGGGCCATCCCGATCGCCGATGCGATGATACCGGTCTCCGAAAGAGGCGTGTCGAGAACACGGTCGGTACCAAAGGTCTCCTGCAAACCAGCGCTCACCCGGAACACGCCGCCCAGAAGGCCCACGTCTTCACCGAGAAGGACCACGTTCTCGTTCTCGCGCATGCCGAGGTGCAGACCGTTATTGAGCGCCTCCACCATGTTCATCCGGCTCATGGCTTTCTCCCTTTGAGGCCTCGGAGGTGGTCGGTGAGATCCTGTCGCTGCTCCCGGAGATGCCAAGGAAGATCGTCATAGACATCGTCGAAGAGGGATTCGAGTGGGGGTGGCGGCGCCGCTTCGGCTTCGGCGACCGCTGTTTGGATCCGGCTCTCGAGTGTCTCTCGGAGCGCCGCGTCTCGAGCGTCATCCCAGAGTCCTCGGGATTTCAGGTAACGTCCGAAGCGATCGATGGGATCGCGTTTCCGCCAGGCCTCGGCCTCCGCCGCTTTGCGGTAACGGGTGTCGTCATCCGAGGTCGAATGAGCGCCGTGGCGGTAGCTGACCCCTTCGACGAGTGTCGGTCCGCCGCCCTTGCGCGCACGTTCGACGGCCTCCCTCACGACGTCGTGCACCGCCAAGGCATCGGTGCCGTCGACGCGCACGCCATCGAAACCGTAGGCCTTCGCTTTGACCGCAATCGTGTCGGAGCCCGTCTGCAAGTTGAACGGTACAGAGATCGCGTACTGGTTGTTGCGGCAGACGAAGACAACCGGGAGCTTGTGGACACCGGCGATATTCATCCCGGTGTGGAAACCTTCCTCGGAGGTGGCGCCGTCGCCGAAGAAAGTCAGCACGACCTCCGGGCCTTTCTTGATTCGGGCGGCCCAGGCGAAACCTACGGCATGGGCGATACCGTTTCCGACCGGGCTGGAGATTGACGCGATATGCCTTTGCCGGGAGCCGTAGTGGGTGGGTATCTGCCGTCCCTTGCTGAGGTCTTTCGATGTCCCGAAGAGTTGGGCGAGAAACTCCTCCATGGGCACACCGCGCTCGAAGAGAGCACCGGACACCCGGTAGTCGGGAAAAAGCCAATCCTCCTCCGACAGCGTCATCGCCGCCGCAACAGCGAGGGCTTCCTCGCCTTCGGACGAGCTGTAGATGCTCACGCGCCCCTGCCGATGCAGACGGATCATCTCCGCATCGAACAGTCGTGTCTGTACCATCCGTCGGTACAAGGCGAGCAATGACTCGTCGTCGAGAGAAGGGTGGTAGGGGGCAGGGCTCGTGTCGTCATCGCCGAGGACGCGGATGAGCTCGGTCTCGGACATGATGGGAGCTTACAGGGCGGCGGCGTTCCATCCAAGCGCGTACGTGGAAGTCCCTCAGTCGGCCCTCCGGATTTTGCTCAGGTTCGTATGCTTGCCGGTCGCGGGATCGCATAAGACGCAGGCGCTATGAAGCATTTTGTATGGACTTTCATACTCATCTTCGCCGGCACGGCCGGCTTCGCGGAAACGCATCGCTTGGCTCTCACGCCGGAGAACGTGCATTGGGGATATTTCGATGCACGCATCGAGCCCGTCTTGACCATCTTGTCCGGAGACGAGGTGCTCTTCGAAACACATATTGCCCGAGGTCTCGAGCGCTTGCGGCTCGCGGGTGCTACCGACGATGAGTTCCCTGAATCGATGCGGATCGTCGAGCGGGAAGAGTGACAGAGCGCGGCCCCGGCGCGCACCCGCTGACGGGTCCCATCTTTGTCGAAGGTGCGGAGCCAGGAGACGTCCTCGCGGTTCACATCGATGCGATCGATTTTCTCATGCCCCTCGGAGTGTCGGGC
>SMYC01000193.1 GCA_004356105.1 Acidobacteriota bacterium
GGATACTTGATTTCGAAGGGCCGGCGCTGATCCATATTGCCGGTGATGCAACGTTCGAAGTCCCCTTCTTCACTGGAATACCGGCGTACGCTATTGCCGTTGAAGGCTAACCGTAATCTTGCCCACCAAGGACTGGACCTGAGATAGAAAAGGTTAACCGTTAACCGTTTTCGTTGGTGCAGCCGAGCGCTTCCGACGGTATTATGGCGCGCGCCATCAAGGCGGCCCGAAGGAGAAGCGTGATGAAACGTGTCGTGTGCTCCATCTTTGTCTTCGCCCTAGAACGCTCCGGCATCCCCCGATAGCGTCCGAAAGAGAACGCGAGATGACGAGCTATCGGATCGGTGCCGATATCGGTGGGACGTTCACCGATCTCGTGCTCATGGACGCGTCGGGCACCACCTTCGAGATCGTCAAAATCCTCACGACGCCCGAAGAGCCTGAGAAGGCCGTCGAGCAAGGCGTGCAGCAACTTCTCGCCTCCGCGGGCGTCGCCGCCGCCGACGTTTCGCACGTCGTGCACGGGACGACGCTCCTGACGAACGCTCTCATCGAGCGCAAAGGTGCGCGCACCGCGTTGGTCACCACCAAAGGCTACCGGGACGCGATCGAGATCGGGCGCGAGCACCGCTACGACATGTACGACCTTTTCATGGAGCGCCCCGAGCCTCTCGCTCCGCGCCGTCACCGCTTCGAGCTCGACGAGCGGGTGCTCGCCGACGGGTCGGTGGAAAAACCGATCGATAGCGAAGACGTGACACGTCTCATCGACATCCTCCGCGAGGAAAGGATCGAGGCGCTCGCCGTTTGCCTACTGCACAGCTACCGCAACCCCGTTCATGAAAAACGGGTGGGAGAGCTCGTGCGCCGACACGCTCCCGATATCGCCTGTTCGCTGTCCTCTGAGGTCGTTCCCGAGATCCGCGAATACGAGCGCAGCTCCACGACGCTCGTCAACGTTTACGTGCAGGCGCTCGCCGCGCGCTACCTCGCAAGCCTCGAAGCGCGGCTTCGAAAGCTCGGCCTCACCGGCTCGCTATTCGTCATGCAGTCGAACGGCGGTCTTTGCGACGTTTCGACCGCCACGCGGTTTCCTGTCCGCCTTGTCGAATCCGGGCCCGCGGCCGGCGCCCTCGCCGCCGCGCATTACGGCGTAAAGATGAGCGCCCCGAGCCTTCTGTCCTTCGACATGGGCGGCACGACGGCGAAAGCGAGCATCATCGATGACGGCGAGCCGCTCATCGCTCTCGAGTTCGAGGTCGATCGCCGCTATCGGTTCAAGAAAGGCAGCGGGCTTCCCGTAAAAGTGCCGGTCGTCGAGATGATCGAGATCGGTGCCGGAGGCGGAAGCATCGCGCGGATCGACGGGCTCTCCAGACTCACCGTCGGGCCGGACAGCGCGGGAGCCGATCCGGGTCCCGCCTGTTACGGGCGCGGCGGGGTCGCGCCCACGGTCACCGATGCCGACCTCGTGCTCGGCTATCTCGACCCGAGTTTTTTTCTCGGCGGCAAGCTCCCGCTCGACCGTGACGCGGCCGAGCGCTCTATTCGTCAAGCGGTCGCCGAGCCGCTCGGCATCGAGGTCGCGGAGGCCGCGTGGGGCATCCACCGCGTCGTCAACGAGACCATGGCTTCGGCCGCACGCATCCACGCGGTCGAGCGCGGAAAAAACGCGGCCCAACTGCCGCTCTTCGCTTTTGGCGGCGCCGGGCCCGTACACGCTTACCGGGTGGCGCAAATCTTGCGCGCGCCCTCCGTGGTCTTTCCGCTCGCGGCCGGCGTCACGTCCGCGGTCGGTTTTCTTGTCGCGCCGCTCTCGTTCGATTTCGTGCGCACGGTTCCCGGTGAGCTCGAGGCCATGGATTGGGAGCGCGTCAGCGAAGCGATCGCGGATATGGAGCGCGAGGGGCGCGAAGTTCTCGGCCGAACGATCGCCAAAGAAGACATCCGCTTCCGGCGCTTTGCCGAGATGCGCTATCGGCTTCAAGGGCACGATATTCGCGTGCCGGTGCCCGAAGGTGACCTCGCCCCGGGAAGCGAGGTCGAGATGCGACGCCGCTTCGACGACGTCTACGGGTCGCTCTACGGGCGCGTGCAACCCGAGCTCACCATCGACGTCGTGAATTGGCGCGTGATTGCAGAGGGTCCTCGGCCCGAGATCGAGCTCCCCTCCGCTAGCAGCGCCGGCCAGGCGGACGGCTCCTCCGCTGTAAAAGGAAGGCGCGCAGCCTATATGCCCGAGGCCAGCGCCTTCGTGGATACGGTCGTCTACGATCGCTACGCGCTCGTGGACGGCCAAAGTTTCGAGGGACCGGCCATCGTCGAAGAGCGCGAATCGACGGTGGTGATCGGAAGCGGAGCTCGCGCGCGCATCGACGGCCCTCAGCTCATTGTCGATCTCCCAAAGGACTAGTCATGGATCGCCTCACGCTCGAAGTGCTATGGAACCGATTGGTGAGTGTCGTGAACGAGCAGGCCGCGGCGCTCATGCGGACGTCTTTTACGTCGATCGTGCGAGAAGCCGGAGACCTCTCCGCCGGCGTCTTCGACCGTCGAGGCCGCATGATCGCCCAAGCCGTTACCGGGACGCCCGGCCACATCAACTCCATGGCGACCGGGATGCGACATTTTCTCGAAGCGTTCCCTGCGGAAAGCTTGAATCCGGGAGACGTGCTCATCACCAACGATCCGTGGAAGACCGCCTCCCAGCTCAACGACATCACGGTCGCGACCCCCGTCTTCCATGGCGGGCGCCTCGTGGCTCTCTTCGCCAATACTTGTCACGCGCTCGATATCGGCGGCAGAGGTCTCTCCGCCGATTCGCGCGAAATCTACGAGGAAGGACTCTTCATCCCCGTCATGAAGCTCTACGACCAAGGTGACCCGGTAAAGCCCTTGTTCGAAATATTGAAGGCGAACGTCCGCGCACCGGACGAGGTTCTCGGCGACCTTCACTCTCAGGTCGTGGGCAACGAGGTCGGCGGGCGTCAATTGGTAGCGTCTCTCGAAGAGTTCGAGCTCGACGACATCGAATCCCTTTCGGACGCCATCATCGATCGATCCGAGTCCTCGATGCGCGAGCGGATCCGGGAGGTTCCTGACGGCACATACCGCTACGAGCTCGAGATCGACGGGTTCGACGAGCCGCTCACGATCAAAGTCGCGGTCGTTATCGATGGTGACGCCGTCACCGTCGACTACGCGGGCTCGTCGGGTCCGGTGGATCGAGGCATCAACGTCGCGCTCAACTACACCGCGGCGTATACGACATACGGCATCAAGTGCGTCATCGGGCCGGACATCCCGAACAACGAGGGAAGCTTCCGTCCCGTCCGGGTGCAGGCGCCCGAAGACTCGATCTTGAACGCCCAGCCTCCGGCCGCGGTCGGCGGCCGCCACCTGGTGGGCCACTTTCTTCCCTCGGCTATCTTCGGCGCGCTCGCCTCCGCGCTCCCGGATCGCGTCATGGCGCCCGGCGCCGACGGTTTGTGGGACACGCAAATCTTCGGCCGCCGTCCGGAGAGCGGCGCACCGTTCACTTATGTCTGGTTCTCGGCCGGCGGCACGGGCGCTCTATCGACGAGCGACGGGCTATCGGCCACCGCTTTTCCCAGCGGGATTGCCGGCGTCCCCGCCGAGGTGATCGAAACGCTGGCGCCCATCGTGCTCGAAAAGCGCGAGCTCCGTCCGGATTCGGGCGGCCCGGGCACGTTTCGCGGCGGGCTCGGACAAGCGATGAAGATTCGCCTGTTATCGGATGAGCCTTTTGCCGTGTCGGGTCTGTACGAGCGCATCGCCTGCGCGGCCCCGGGGCTCTTAGGTGGACGGCCAGGTGCTACCGGCGCCATTGAGTCGAGCGCGGGATTGCTCCGCTCCAAAATTCGCACCACTCTACCCGCCGGGGCGGTGGTGACGCTCGAGCTTCCTGGCGGAGGCGGCTACGGCCCCCCGTGGAAACGCGACCCCGAGCGCGTGCTTTCCGACGTGCAAAACGGCTACGTTTCGATCGAAAGTGCGGCGCGTGACTACGGCGTCGCGATAGACCCTGAATCACTCGAAATCCTCGAAGAAGAGACAAGGGCGCGCCGCGCCGAGATGGAGAAAACAACATGAACCTCGAAGGCAAGAACGCCATCGTCACCGGCGCCGCGAGAGGCATCGGCGCCGCCATCGCGCGAGCATTCGCCAAACACGGTGCGCGCGTCGTGTTGGCCGACATCGCCCCCGAGTGCGAGCAGACGGCCTCGGAAATCGCGTCCGACACCGGCGCCGAAACCCACGCCATACTTACCGACGTGAGCGACCCTGTCGCGTGCGAAGCGCTCGTGGCGAAATCTATCGAACATTTCGGCCGGTGTGACATCTTGATGAACAATGCCGGCATCATCATGCAGGGCTCGATTCTCGACGCCACCATCGAGGATTTCGATCGCGTGCTGGGCGTCAATCTCCGGGGGACGTTTCTGCTCTCTCGGCTCGTCGCGAGACACATGGTCGAGCAAAAGATCGCAGGTGCGATTATCAACATGTCCTCAACGAATGCCGTGGTCACGATCCCTGACCAGCTACCCTACGCCGTTTCCAAAGGCGGCGTGATGCAGCTGACGCGTGTGATGGCGATGGCGCTCGCGCCGCACGACATCCGCGTCAACGCGATCGGGCCGGGCTCGATCCGAACCGATATGCTGAACAAGGTCATGGAGGATGCTTCCGCGCAACGCACCATCTTGTCGCGAACGCCGCTCGGCCGTTTTGGCGAGCCGGAGGAAGTGGCCAACGTCGCTGTATTTCTCGCCAGCGACTACGCGTCCTATGTCACCGGCCAAACGATCTATCCCGACGGCGGACGCCTGCCACTAAACTACACCGTACCACTACGTTGATGGCGCCGTTCCGCTGACCTATCTTGCAATGTCCGTATTTCTCGACCCGCTCGTGGGCTCGAGGCACGACCAGCTGGTGCACGCGTCAAGTTCGAGCAGCGGGGAAGCCGACCTTCACCGAAACGTGGGAAAACCCCAACGTTTTGGTGCGGTGCTTTCTCCGCGTTTTGCGTTACAGCTCGCGCAGTCCAGATCCGCCATTCTAGGGTCGTCCAACTGGAGGTGCCATGAACAATCAGGACGGATCACCCGCGCTTAGCGGTACACACGGTTTCACGTTGTTCGAGGTTGTCGTCGCGCTTGCCGTGACGACAACCATGATCGGATCGGTGTTCGGCCTCATGGCGGGTGGGCAAACCACCTTTCGCCGTGAGACCCAAGTTGCCGACATGCAAATGTCGACGCGTGCGGGCCTGCAGCTCTTGAGTCACGACCTCGCCATGGCGGGATATCGGACGCCACCCGCTTCGGCGATCATCTGGGCCGATAGCGGCGGTCTTCAGCCGGACGAAATCACGATTGTTTATGCCGACCCCGACGTGCCGTTGTCGCAGCCGATTGAGTGCGGCGGCGCTGGCGGGCCTTGCGGCACCATCGGCCAGTCCTCGACTCTACTCCTCGATCCCGAGGCCGAGGACCTCACTTTGGCGACCGCCGAGAACGCCTATGAGGAAGGCATGGTGCTTGCGGCTATCGAGCTAGCGGATTGCAACAACGACGGCCAGGTTGGAATTCTTCCGTTCCTGGTTACGCAGCCTCCGACGATAACCAATGCAGGCGGCTTCCCGACTCTAAGCATCAACCACAATCCAGGCTCATTGGGCTCCGAGATAAACAACCCGGGCGGGTTCAATGGCCAAGTCGACGAAGACTGCGCGATCATCGGTCGCTTTCGTCTCATCTCCTATCGTGTCAGCCCGCCGCCCCCGACGGGAGCTCCAACGCTCGAGCGTCGTGACTTGACCGTAAGCGGCGACTGGATCCCGGTCGCGCACAATATCGAAAATCTACAAGTGCGCTACGGCGCAGGCGAGGACGACAACATGATGGATGCGCCTGCTGTCACCCCGTCCGATGATCCGCTGACGTGGATCAACCGCGTCGCTGTAACCATCACCGGGCGGACGGAGAGCACGCGGCTCAGCGGCTCGAGCGCCGGCGTCTTCGACGCCGAAGATATCTACGTACGGATTACTTTATCGAGCCAAGTCGGCTTGCGGAACATCATCAACGAAGCCTCGAATCGAGCACTTCAGTAGCGCAAGAGCGACGTGCTCCGCAAGGGCGGTGCGGGATGAATGAGAGAACGGGGAATCGCGGCGTGGAATCCCTCCCTGCGCGGCGCGTTGCGGATGCCAGATCTCTATGTTAGCTTGGATCAACTCCGGTTAAATCCCGAAAAACTCTTCCTTTACCGCCATTGAGGACAAATCTTGGCGCGACGTTCTCCTTATATCGTGAGCCCGATTTACGATTGGGTGTTCTTTTTGGGACCGCCGATGGTGGCGTTCTGGTTGGGCGTCGTGATCTCCCGAACTTGGCTCACGACCGACAGTTTCCAGTTTTTCGACAACGAGCTCGCGCCCGCCGAGCTCTTTCTTACAGTCTTGATCCACGCGCATCTCTTCGCCGTCTTCTTCAGAAGCCACGGCAACCCGAAGATCTTCAAGCTCCACCCGAATCGCTTTGTAGTCGTACCCCTCGTTCTCTATCTTGCAATGATGTGGTCGCTATGGTTCTTGATCACGGTTTCTGTGGTGGCGACGTTCTGGGACGTCTATCACTCGGGTCTTCAAACGTTTGGTTTCGGACGCATCTACGACAAGCGCGCGGGCAACGATCCCCGAATCGGAAGACGACTCGACCTCTGGTTGAATCACCTTCTTTATGCAGGTCCGATGGTAGCGGGAGCCACGATGATGGCTCACTTCGACGACTTCTACCATTATGAGCAAGTGGAGTCGGCGTTTTTTACATCCATACCCGTCTTCATGGAGACGAACCAGCGATACTTCACGTGGTCCATCCTCGCCGCCGGCGTCGCGTTCATCGCGTACTACATTTACAGCTATGCTCGATTAGAGCGGCAGGGTTACACCATTTCGCATCCCAAAGTCATTCTCTTTTCCACGACCGGGCTGTGCTCAATCTTGACGTGGGGCTTCAACACTTTTGGTGAGGCCTTCTTCATCATGAACTTCTTTCACGCTGTGCAGTATTTCGGTATCGTGTGGTGGTCTGAGAAGGAGAACATGGGGAAGATGTTCCGCTTGACGAACGTCACGTGGGGATTGCCGTTGACCGCGATGCTCTTCGTGAGCATCGTCACGGTCTATGGTCTCGCTGTGGGCGGGATCGGCGCACATATCAAGTCGTGGTGGGCTCTGGTGCTCTTGTGCTCGATCATGCACTTTTGGTATGACGGGTTCATCTGGTCTGTTCGCAAGAAGCAAGTCTAAGCTCAAGTTCCGTAGCGAATGAACCCACTGACAGTGTGAATCCCTAATGATTACGCGTCTTTAGGGGCGCCAACAGGCTAATTTCGGGTACAATATGTAGGCATGTAATAAGTGGTTGTTATGTTGTTTCATATGACTTAATAGGCTATTATGGTGGGCATGCACATCCACATCA
>SMYC01000194.1 GCA_004356105.1 Acidobacteriota bacterium
AGCAAATTCTTTCTTATCCCCACATCCCCTCCTATCCCCACCTCTCCTTGCTTTTAGCGGCGTTTTTAAAGGCAAGGGGATGTGGGGATGAGAGTCAGCTGTGTGGTTTGGATTTAGAACGCTTTCAGGTTTACCTGGCTAGCTTTAGCGCTGAACCATGCTGAACCCTGAATGCTGAATGCTAATCACTGAATCACGCTTGGAAGGAGCATCCGGACGCTGGTGCCTTGGCCGCGCTCGCTTTCCAGGGTGATCGTTCCGCCGTGGTCTTCGACCACTTTCTTGGCGATGGCGAGGCCGAGGCCGGTGCCCGCGGCGCGCGTGGAGAAATAGGGCTCGAAGATCCGCTCGCGGAGCTCCGGTTCGACACCGACACCGGTATCGGTGACGATGATCTCGACGAAGCCGTTCCCGTTCAGCCTCTTCGACGTCACGTGGATCGCGACATCGCCCTCGCCATTCAACGCGTGGAGCGCGTTCTCCACGAGATTCAGGAGGGTGCGCTTCAGGAGACGCGCATCGACCTCGAGTTGCGGGAGTGTGGATGCGATCTCGAGCTTCACCGTGACGCCGTCGGGCGGCGTTGTGACGTAAGGTGTGATCGCTTCGCGGACGAGCGCTTCGATATCGGTGGGCTCGCGCTTCAACGGCTCGGGTGACGCAAAAGTAGAAAACTCCATCGAGATCTGCCGTAGTGACCGCACCTGTTGAAGAATCGTCTCGGTGCATTCATCGAGAACTTTTTCGAAATCGACACCCGGATCCTTGTGGACACGGAGCAAGTGTTCGGTCGCGAGCTGTATCGGCGTCAGAGGGTTCTTGATCTCGTGGGCGACCTGACGCGCCATCTCGGCCCAAGCTTCGAGCTTCTTTGTTTTCTCCAGGTCAGAGCGCTGCTGCTTCAAATCCGCCGTCATCTGGATGAAGCTCGAAAAGAGCGCTCCGATCTCGTCTTGCGAGGTGGTCTCGAGAGAAACGTCGAGATCACCGCCCGCGATGTGACGGGTGGCTTCCGTGAGACTGTTGATCGGACCGGCGATGCGCCGCGCGAGCGTATAGGCGAGCAGGGCCGCTGCGATGGAGAAGCAGAGCGCGGCGAGAAGAAGGGTATGGTTCAAAGACGTGACGCGCCGCTCGATCTCGGCGTCGCGACTCGCGAGCGGCACCGATAGAATTCCCGGCTCTGGCCTCATTGGGAGCTCGAGCGGCACCGAGACCACGACATAGCTGAACGAGCCGACATACTCACGGTGGATCGAGCGTCTTTGTCGCTCGAGCACCAGGTCGCGATAGGCCGACGGCGCGGCGCGCGACCGCAGGAGGCCGCTTCCGAAAAGCTCGGGCTTGCTCGTGGCAACGAGCTCGCCGCGCAGATAGAGATCCACGTCGACGCCAGCGAGCCCCCCGATGCGCTCGAGAACCGCGTTTGAAAGCTCGAGGCCGTCGTCGGATGCCGAGCGCACAAAGTCGTCGACGAAACGTTGGATGACCAGTGCGCGGGAGAGGCCTTCCTGCTCGACATCGCGTTCGAGCTGGCCAACGAGTAGTCCCCGGATCAAGAAGGCGAGCGATGCGATAGGCACGAGTGCTATCAGGACGAAGGCCACATAGAGCTTGCCGTAGAAGCTGGTGCCGATCCCCGCCCAGAGCTCGGCAGGTGAAACGCCTTTCGCGCTTCCGAGCATGGCTAGAACGACGGCGGCTACGAGCGCCGCGGCCAAGACTCCCACGACGAGGAGCGCCCATCCCGCAAGCTGGGCGGCGTAGGTGACCCGGCTCGTTTTCGGATAGGAGAGCGCGAAGATGCGCAGACCGTTGCTCACGAAATAGCTCTGATGCCGTTGACCTTCGCTCTCGTGCTCCCGCCAGAGCGGTGCGCGTCTGGCATCTTCGAGGACGGACTCGGGCGGCTCGAGCACGCCCGCGGTCGATTGAAAAACGACCGTCCCGTCACTCTCGAAGACGAACAAAGCGAGCTCCCGATAAGGGAAACGGAAGCGGGCCTCCACCCCGCTCGTGCGAAAGAGAAACAGATAGGGATTGGAGGTCGAGATGAAAGGCAAGTTGCGCCAATCCGCGGCGAGCCGGACACGGATCTCCCAGCGCCTTCCGTGGGGGCCGTTCGCCGCGCGCCGCGCGAGAAGCGTTCTCGGATGTTTAGGGCCGTTCGGGTGGTCTTCCTGGACGAGCGCCCACTGTTCGCCCGCCGGTCCATAACGCGTGGTTTCGTGCTCGACGGGGAAGCTCAAGGCGAAGTGCGAAACGAGCTCGCCGTCGCCATCGACGATCTCGATCGACGAGCTCGCCGATGACATCCCGAGGCCCGTCGTGACCCAGATCCGGTAAGCAATGTCCTCGCGGTCGAGATCTTCGAGACGGCCCTCGGCCTGCATCCTGTCTATGGCGCGTGTGGCTTCCACAACCGCGTAATCCGCGCTGGGTCCGTGCTGCAACAATACCGGTGTTACGGTGCTCTCGATGAAGCTTTTGATAGTGAGCTCCTCGAAGCGTGCGATGGAAGGGAAGAAAGCCAGCACGGCAAGGAGCACCCAAAGTCCTATCGTTGCCAGCCGGAAGTAGAGGCTGCCCTCCGGCCACTGCTCCGAAAGTTGGTCCCACCTCAGGGCGAGCAAGCGCACGACAACGAGTGGGAAAATTGCCAGCAGAACGTGATCCGCGAGCCCGTAAGGGGCCAAAAGGACCAACGCGGAAGCGAGAACGACGAGGTCGGATACGATCGCACGAGCGTTTCCGGCGCTCACGGCCGAAGTGAGCACGAAGGATGTGAGCACGGCCGCGAGAAACATGAGCACGAGGCCGAGTTGCACGACGAATCGGGGCGCGTCCTGGGTGAGGTCGACCGTCGAGAGCGCGAAGTTCGAGTTCATCCACGCGTCGAGAATGACCTGGTTGGCGCCGAGGAAGATGACGACGGACGCAACCGCCGCGGCAAGCGCATAGGCGAGTCGAAACTTCTCGCGCTTCCCCGAAGAGCGAAGATAGCGGGCCAGCAGCACGACGGATGCGAGAAGCGCTGCCGTCGTGAGCAAGAAGTCGATCGGGGAGCCAGTCAGGTTGAAGAAAAGTGAAGACGCGTAATGTGCGGGGTTGTCGAGATCGAAGCCGAAGCTCAGCGGGACGCCGCTCCACAAGATCACGAGACGCACGGCCCAGATCGTGAACACGACGAGTACGGGCGCGACGCGGGCCCGCGCGATGGTCGCGAGCACGAGAAGAGCGGCAAGCACGAGGGCTATCGACGCCGCGGACTCGAAGCGGCGGCTCGCGTCGAGTTGGGCCAGTATGGGTGCCTCGGCGGCGACCGAAGCGACCCCGAGAAGCTTTCCACCACTCTTGCTCTCGAGTCCCAAATACAGCCGGGGCGCGTCTTCCGGACCTCCCCAGAAAGGGTCGCCTCGCGTCTGCAGAAGCTCGGCAAGCTCTCGTCCGCGGCCGCCGAAATAGACGAACGCAGTATCGACGCTACGGCCGAGCCAGGTCGAGAGGGCATCGTAGTCTTCGAGATAGCGGTTCTGAAGGCGGCGATCCGCGATGAGCGGGATCTCCACGGATACGAAGCCGAGGCGGCTTTGAAGAGGCTCCACCGCTACGATGAAGGTATAAACGCCTTGCTCGAGGATGAAGATATCCGCGTCGAGAACGCCGTAAGGCTGCTCGAGAACGGGTCCGAGCGAGATGTTCTCTCCGCTCCAAGCAATCGGCCGGTGCCACACGTCGTAGAGAGTGGCGCCGGGAGCTCCGAGAGGATGCGCGCGCGGCAGAGAAAATTTCTCGAGTGCTTCGAAAGCACGTGACAAGTAGTCTTCGGCATCCGAGCCCTCGACGGCCAAGGCGAGCTCAGACGAATGTGCGAGCTCACGCGCGGCTCTCTGTGCGGTGGCGCAAATGGCTTCGAACTCGGACGAAACTTTGCGAGCGATCCGCTCGCCCTCGCTTTCGCGACCACTTTCCCACGCCGCGACCGAGCGCGTCGCGGCGCGCTCGTAGCCGAGCATTCGCACGAGGAGCGCCGATAGAGCTCCCAGAAATAGAAGCACGGCCACGGTGCGCGCGGTTGCTCGATTTGGCCACGCGCGTTTGGCGCCGACGAGGCCGACCACGGCAAGAGCGAGCAAGCTCCAAGCGGTCGTCGCGACGAGATATTGGAACAGAGCGCGTAGGTCGATGACGACGAGCGCAAAGAGAAGGACAGCGAGAACGAGCAGCGAATAGCGGAAGAGGGCTTTCATGAGGCCCTTAGCGAAAGGCTAGCCCACGGCGGAGCTCGAGCCTAACGGGACACAGAGCGAATCTCGAAAACCCGCCAGGCCGACTCGTCCTTCTCGAGCGTGAACTGCAAATGTTCGGTGACCTCTTCGTCTTTGTCCAAGATGACATAGGTCCACTCTGCGGTCAGCATCGCAATGCCGTTGAAACGCTCGACATCGCGCGCATCGTATCGAAAGGACTGTGTCTTCACTTCCCGGAAAATTTGATCCAGGATGAACTTTAGCTGGCTCGTTCCGTAGTTATCGGCTTTTTTGCCGCCGGCTTCGACCGAAAGATAAACCCTCGGTTTTTTCGTGAGACAACCGGAAAGCTCCCGCGCCTCGCCTCGGGCGAAAGCACGGCCCACGCAATCGATAGCCCAATCGATCAACAAATCGTCGGCTTCGAAATCCTCGGCCTCCTCGGCGTTGTTTTCTCCCGGGGCGTGCGCCTTGTTGATGAGCCGCTCGAGGTTCTCGAGGTATTTCGGGTTCTGGCCATAGGCGACGGCGCTGGCTAAGACCAGCCCGAATATGACGAGAACTGCCTGCCTTCCCATGATTGATTCCATGTTAGCCTTCATGCGATAGAAGTGTCAAAGCCACTGCCTGCCGCAAGCTTCCCGAGTCTTTTGACTGCACATTTCGTACCAGCGCGAAAGCTGGCCGGGACCCTCTCGGCCTCAACAGAAGGGGACAATCTCTCGGTCAAAAGGGACACCGCTCAGTTCTTCACGGATGAGAGCGTCGATTCGCGGGCGAACGGGGGGGAGGAGGTGTTGGTGTTGGTGCGGGAGTCTCCTCGTCTAACCTGGGAAGCAAAAGTGGCGTGGCTCCTGGTGCTTGATGCTGGAGAAGGAGCACCTCGCCGGTTCGCAGGGCGAGGGCGATTCGGGAGCGTTCGAACCACATGGGCTCCCGCGGCGGCAGTGGCTTGGCTTCGTCCAGAAGCGGGTCCTCTGGACTCTCGCTGTCCGCGGCATCTTCGTCGAGCACCATCTCCGGCTCGTCGGGTGTCATCCCTAGCCGGTCGAAGAAACTCAACTCCGGTGGCGACAGCGGATCGATGGCGTCTCTCGCGAGCGCGTCTTCATCTTCGTTTTCGTTTTCCTGTGTGTCGCCGTCGCCCGCGGCAAGCTCCGCTTCGAGCTCCTCTGGCGAGGGCGTCGCGAGATAAAACGACGGCGCGTACACCACCTCACCGGGCGCTGTGTAGCTTTGGCCTATGCTACCGCGCGAGGGTTCCAGCTCGACGAGGATTCCATCGAATGTGGCGATCATCAATCGCTGGTTGACCCGAAAAGGTGGCGTCGCGGGCCGTCCCGGAAGATTCGAGCGCCAATGCTCGTCGCCGGTTTTTGCGTGATAAGCGTAGACGGCGTTCGCGAAAGTCGCGACATAGACGCGGTTCTCCTCGACGAGCGCCCGAGAGCGGATGGCCGCTCCCGTCGACCAACGAAACTTGATCTTGCCGCTCGACGCTTCGAGTGCTACGAACTCGCCCGAGTCGTCGCCGATATAGATGCGCTTGCCGTCGATCGCGAATGCAGCGGGCGCGTGAAATGCGGCCCGGCCGACAAAGCTCCATCGTACCTTGCCGGACGGAAGCTCTATGGCCGTCAGCTTTTGCAAGCCGCCAGAAACGATCAGCAGCGTTTCAGAGCTCGCGAGCGCAAGCGGGGGCTCGCCTGTCGCCGTTTGAAACACGACCTCGCGCCGCTCGAGGTCGTAGGCGACGACATCGCCGGACGGCGTGGCAAAGAACAGAATCTGTTCTGGGCCGCGCACCGGAGGTAGCGCGAGCTCGAAGGGAAGACGTGTCTCCTGTTGGATGTTGCCGGTTCGTCCGTCGATGACGAGTAAGTGACCTGACGGCTCGGAGAGCAAAATCTCGAAAGGAGCCTCCGGGCCCTCCTCTTCATTGGCGGGCTCGAAAACGACGGGATCGAAGAGCTCTTCTCCAGGGAGGCCGAGTTTCCACGCGAAGGCCCCGGTCTCAGCGTCGTGCGCCTCTACGAAGCCGGATGCGCTGACAACCAGCAGTACCTGTGCGTGGAGCAGAGGTTTCGGGCGGTCCGTCGGCTCGTATTCGAGCCGAGCGATCTCCATCACCGGCAGTAGACCGTCCGGAGGACTCGGGGGTGGAGGTGCTTCGACGGGGAGCTCGTCGGTAGCCGGAAGATCTCCCCCCGCCTCGGCGGCTTCCGTTTCGGCGTCCGTTTCAGCATCGGGTGTTTCGGCGGTGTCCTCCGTCGCCTCCGTAGTCTGAGGCGGCTGACGTGGTGCCAGGAGCGCGAGGAGGAGCAATAAACGGCCGATCACGAGTGCCGTCATTTTAACGTGAAAGCACAATATGTTGAGAGTACAAATTCGTGACCCTCTAGGTCTTGCGATTCCGCGAGGGGATGACTATAATTTCCGGCCTCGGGCGACAACCTATGGCTCACGATACTATCCTTATTCTAGATTTCGGATCCCAATATACCCAGCTCATCGCACGCCGTCTGCGAGAGCTCTCCGTTTATTGCGAGATCTTGCCGTTCTCGACCCCGACATCCAAGCTCGAAGGTGAGCACGTGCGCGGCGTCATCTTGTCGGGGGGGCCGGAAAGCGTCTATGCCAAAGGGGCCCCACACTGCGACGACAAGGTCTTCCGCCTCGGCATCCCGACACTCGGTGTGTGCTACGGGATGCAGCTGATGGCGAAAGTCTTGGGGAGCGACGTTCGCCCCGCAAAACACCGTGAGTACGGGCATGCCGTGATTACGTGTCGCAACGGAAGCGCGCTCTTCAGAGGCGTCGGGTCCGAGCTCAAGGTCTGGGCGTCCCACGGCGACCGTATCGAGACCCTTCCCGAAGGCTTTCACGTGACCGCGAGCTCCGATGCGGCGCCTGTTGCCGCCTTCGAGAACGCGGATGTCGGTCACTACGGTGTCCAGTTTCATCCCGAAGTGGCGCATACGGAGCACGGGACGGAAATCCTTCGTAACTTCGCGTTCGAGATTTGCGGGCTTCGTGGCGACTGGAGCATGAGCTCTTACAGTGAAGAAGCTATCCAGAGTATTCGTGAGCGCGTCGGGAGCGCCCACGTCGTGTGTGGACTCTCGGGAGGTGTCGACTCGTCCGTCGCGGCGACCCTCGCGCACCGGGCAGTCGGCGACCAGTTGACCTGCATCTTCGTAGATAACGGCGTGCTTCGAAAAAACGAAGCTGCCCAGGTGATGGAGCGTTTCTCGAAGAAGCTGTCGCTCAAAGTCATCGCCGTCGACGCCACCGACCGTTTCCTCGAAAAGCTCGACGGGGTCATCGATCCGGAGCGAAAACGCAAGATCATCGGAGCCGAGTTCATAAACGTCTTCACGGAAGAAGCGGCTTCGATTACCAATGCCCGTTTCCTCGTGCAAGGGACCCTTTATCCCGACGTCATCGAGAGCGTCTCGGTCAAGGGACCGTCCCACGTCATCAAGAGCCATCACAATGTGGGCGGACTTCCCGAACATTTGAAGTTCGAGCTCCTGGAGCCGTTGCGCGAGCTCTTCAAGGACGAAGTGCGTGAGCTCGGCCGTGAGCTCGGCCTCGACGACGAGCTCTTGTTCCGCCAGCCTTTTCCGGGCCCGGGCCTTGCGATCCGCGTTCTCGGAGAGGTGACACGAGAGCGGCTCGATATCTTGCGAGAAGCGGACGACATCATCGTGACGGAGATCAAGAGAGCTGGGCTCTACCGCGACGTGTGGCAGTCTTTCGGCGTGCTCTTGCCGATCCGTACCGTAGGGGTCATGGGGGATGCGCGCACCTACGAGCACGTGCTCGCGGTCCGCGCGGTGGAAAGCCGCGACGGCATGACCGCGGACTGGGCGCGGCTGCCGCTAGATCTTCTCGAGCGCATCTCTAGCCGCATCACCGGTGAGGTCCGCGGCGTCAACCGGGTGGTTTATGATATTTCTTCGAAACCGCCTTCCACCATTGAATGGGAGTGAGCGTGCGGGTCGCCACCGTCGTTGTAATCGTATACTGATAGCTGACTACTGATCATGCGGCCGTTCGTGCATCTTCATAATCACAGCGATTTTTCGCTGCTCGATGGGGCTAGCCGTGTGGAGCAGATCGTCGAGCTTGCGGCGCGCTACGAGATGCCGGCGGTGGCGCTTACGGATCACGGGAACATGTTCGGCGCCATCAATTTCTATAACGCGGCCAAAAAAGCCGGCGTGAAACCCATTCTTGGATGCGAGATCTATGTCGCGCCCGGGAGTCGCTTCGACAAATCTCCCAATGGGAGTGTCGCGGATACCAATAACCACCTCGTGTTGCTTGCCGAGACCGACGAGGGCTACGGCAACCTCGTGAAGCTCGTCTCGGCGGGTTTTCTCGAAGGCTTCTACTACAAGCCGCGGATCGACAAAGAGCTTCTCGCCGAGCACTCGAAAGGGCTCATTGGTCTCTCGGCCTGTTTGAAAGGCGAGGTTCCTCAAGCGGCGCTTCGTGGCGATATGCCGAAAGCGATGAAGGCGGCGGGCGTTTATCGCGACATTCTCGGCGACAAGAATTTCTTTCTCGAGATCCAGGATCACGATCTGGGCCTTTCGGATGAAACGACGGTGAATACGAGCTTGATGGAGCTTGCCCGCAAGGAAGGCATCGCTACCGTCGCCACCAACGACTGCCACTACATCGCCCGTGAAGACGCCGAAGCGCACGACATTCTGCTCTGCATCGGAACCGGCAAGAAAGTTGCCGACGAGCACCGCATGCGCTATCCCGGCGATCAGTTCTATTTCAAATCGTCGGCGGAGATGGCGTCGCTTTTCCAGGGTTACGGTGAAGCCTATGACAATACGCTCGCCATTGCGGAGCGCGTGAACATCAACCTCGAGCGCAAGGGTTTCCAGCTGCCTCGCTTCGAAGTGCCCGAAGGGGAAAGCGTCGACAGCTATTTCGAGCGCGTCGTGCAGGAAGGACTGGCCGATCGCTGGCGGTTGCACGGCTCGGCTATCGAAGAGCTCGGGCGGCACTCCCGCTCCGATTACGACCGGCGACTCGAACGCGAGCTCGGCGTCATCCGCGAGATGGGCTTTCCGAGCTACTTCCTCATCACTTGGGATTTCATTCGCTTTGCCCGGGAGCAAGGGATCCCGGTCGGCCCGGGGCGCGGCTCGGCCGCTGGGAGCCTCGTCGCCTATAGTTTGCGCATCACCGATATCGACCCGCTCGAGCACGACCTTCTCTTCGAGCGCTTCTTGAACCCTGGGCGCAAATCGATGCCGGATATCGACATCGATTTCTGCGAGGCGCGGCGCGGCGAGGTTATCGACTATGTGACGGAGAAATACGGCCGGGACAACGTCGCCCAGATCATCACGTTCGGAACGATGAAAGCTCGCGCCGTGATCCGGGACGTCGGCCGCGTGCTCGACATCCCTTATGCCGATGTCGACCGCATCGCGAAAATGATCCCGGCGACTCCCGACGCCACGCTCGAATCGGCGCTCGAAGAAGTCCAACAGCTCAGGGATGCGATCGAGAACGAGCCTCAGATCCGAAAGCTCGTCGAGTCCGCCAAGCGGCTCGAAGGCGTGAGCCGTCACGCTTCGACGCACGCGGCCGGGGTCGTTATCGCTCCCAAGCCGCTCACGGAATATCTACCCCTTCACCGGGGGAGCAAGGGTGAAATCACGACGCAGTACGACATGCGGAACTGCGAGGAAATTGGTCTTCTGAAGATGGATTTCCTCGGTCTTCGGACCCTCACGCTCATCGATAACTGCATCAAGATGATCGCGCGTCAGCTCGGAGTCCAAATCGATCTCGACACGCTCCCGGTCGACGACAAAAAGACCTACGACCTTTTCGCCCGAGGCGACACCTTCGGCGTCTTCCAGTTCGAGAGCGAGGGGATGCGCGACATCCTGCGCCGGTTCAAACCGGAAAAGCTCGGCGATTTGACCGCACTCAACGCGCTCTACCGTCCCGGTCCAATCCGGAGCGGGATGATCGACGACTTCATCAAGCGCAAGTTGGGTAAGGTTGCCGTCCGCTACGAGCTCCCGGCGCTCGAGGAGATTCTCGAAGATACGCTCGGGGTGATCGTTTATCAGGAACAGGTGATGCAAATCGCCTCGAAGCTCTCGGGCTTCACCCTCGGCGAAGCCGATATGCTCCGCCGCGCGATGGGGAAGAAAAAAGCCGAAGTCATGCAGGCCCAGCGCGCCAAGTTCATGGCCGGCGCGCTCAAAAACGAGATCCCGGAGAAGAAGGCGACGAAAGTGTTCGATTTGATGGAGCACTTTGCGGGCTACGGGTTCAACAAGTCGCACTCGGCAGCCTATGCTCTTCTGGCCTATCAGACGGGCTATTTGAAAGCGAACTATCCGGTCTTCTTCATGGCGGCCCTACTGACGTCTGAGAAGCAGAACACCGACAAAGTCGTTCAATATCTGAGCTCTTGCAAAGGGATGGGGCTCGAAGTGTTGCCCCCAGACATCAACGAGAGTGATCTCGACTTCGCCGTGGTCGGCGAGAAGATCCGCTTCGGTCTCGCTGCCGTCAAGAACGTGGGCGTGTCCGCCATCGAATCGATCCTCGCCGCTCGCCAAAAGTGCGGGCGCTTTGGCTCGCCCGCGGATCTCTGCGAGGAAGTCGACCTACGGCTCGTGAACAAGCGCGTCCTCGAAAGCCTCGTCAAATCGGGAAGCTTCGACGCGTTTGGCGCCAGGCGCGCACAGCTCGCGGCGGTCGTGGACCGTGCGCTCGACTACGGACAACAAGTGCAGCGCGAGCGGGAGAGCGGGCAGGGGAGCCTTTTCGGCGACATGGGCGGGGTTCGCCGGAGCCCCGAGCTCGACCGCCTTCCAGACATTCCAGAGTGGAGCGAGTCGGAGCTTCTTGCCAACGAGAAAGCGACGCTCGGTTTCTTCTTGAGCGGGCACCCGCTCGACGCTTATCAAACCGAGATCGGGATGTACACGACCTGCGATACGAAGAGTCTTCTCGACAAGGGCGAGGAGGGAGAGGTCGCGATCGCGGGCCTCATCGCGAGCATCCGTACGCTCCGCACGCGTAAAGGCGACGCGATGGCGGTCTTGCGTCTAGAAGACCAGAACGGAAGTGCCGAAGTCGTAGTTTTTCCCGATCTCTATCGGGACAGCTTCGGCCTCCTTTCGAACGACGTCGCGGTGCTCGTGAAAGGAAGACCGGAGATCGGCGAGGACGTTGGGAAAGTACTCGCGAGCAAGATCGTACCCCTCGACGAAGTCCGCCAGCGCGAAGCGGGCTCTATGAAAGTGAACATCGCGCTCGACGGCTTCTTCGAGGACACTCTGCCGCATTTGCGCGAGCTTCTCGAGCATCACCGAGGGGACTGCGAGATCGAGTTCGAGCTCGCCCGCGAAGATTTCAGAGTCGTCTTTCGACCCCACCGGTTCTTGCGGGTCGAGCCCTCACCCGATTTGGTCACGAGCCTCGAAGCGATGTGCGGCGAAGGCTCCGTCGAGCTTTCGAGAGACCGCCTCCCGAGCTCGGGGTAGGACTAGCCAGGTAAATCTGAAAGCGTTTTGAACCGCAGAGACGCAGAGGACGCAGAGGAAAATCTGGAATTTCGTGAATCCGAGGCGGCTAGGGCTAGCCAGGTAAACCTGAAAGCGTTCTAAATCCACACCACACAGCTGACTGTCATCCCCCCATCCCCTCCTATCCCCACATCCCCTTTCCTTTAAAAATTAGGGTCTTCGGCCAAATTTGTGGGTAGAAACCGGCCATGCGCCCCTTTAGCAGGACTCGGGGTACGGATTTCATCCCGACTTCGGATGTTGCTTTTTTTGGGGATCTGATATGGGCAA
>SMYC01000195.1 GCA_004356105.1 Acidobacteriota bacterium
GCTTCGGCGCAATCTCTGCCACCAGCTTCTGGATCTCACCCTTGGTCTTGTGGGTTGCTCGAGCCAAGAGATCTTCACAATTGCTGTTCGTGAGATGAGGCGCCAACACCGCGAGGCCGCTCAAGTGAAGACGTCCATCGTCGAGCATCTTCAAAAGCACGGGATATCGACGTGACGCGCGTGCCGCGGTAATCCGTAGAAACGCTTCGGCTTCAGATAAATGTAGAACGTCCGTGCAGTAGCGAAACATCGATGACGACGCTTGGCTCACAAACAGTCTGCGTGCATCTACTTCGGCGATGTGCGCAACGAGCACCGACTCGACACGCCGCGACTGTTTCAACACCTCCGCGAGTTTGAGAAGAAGGTCGCTATCCGGAAGGTCTTGCAGTTCGTATTTTGTCTCCATGCGCTTTTATAACATGGACTTTTTCGAGTCTCTGTGTTCGCGCGGGTTGTACGCACAGGCATCGAAACACTTTCGAAGCCTCGCCACGCACGCAAGCGCGGCTGTAAGGTCCCGACCGTGCATACAGGTCCACTACAGAACGTCGCTGCACTTCTTGTCGAGGCGCCTCGAAAAGACTGTCAAGAAAAAAGTGAAATACCTTTTATCCGCGAACCGTACGTGAAGCTCGACTCCCATGTCGAGAAGCGGACCATGACACGTAGTTGTGGCCGGACCGTACAGGTGCGACGCTCTGGTCCGAATCCGCCGCCCTCTGCCACCCGCTCGAGATCTCAAGCAGTACTTTAAGTTACTCCGTCCAAACACACAGTCCGGGCGGACCTCGCCCGCTTTACTTTTACCCTTCACTGAAATAGGTTCCTTGGGCGATGTCCCTACGATGGCCAGGAATTCTTGCGTTTGTGGTGGGCTCCGTCGCCTGTGTGTCGTCACCTGTCGACATCGCCACCTCTGACGCTCCTCGTGCGCCTGACACTATTGGGCTTTCGGAGCTCACGCGACTCGACTTGCTCCCGCGTTTCAAACGCTCCGTTCGAATCGGATCGTTCTCGAGCTACGACCGGGCAGGTGGTAACGACGACGGGTTCTCCGGGGCCTATTCCTTCGTTCGGAAAGACGAAGAGGGTCTCGTACTAGCCGAGCTCGACGGGCCGGTGCCATCTACCGCATCTGGACCCCGACGCCCACGGATAATGTTCTCACGTTCTACTTCGACGGGGAAACGGAGCCTCGGCTCGAGATTCCTTTTAGACGGCTTTTTACCGGCGAGCGGAGCCCTTCGTCTCGCCAGTTGTCGATTACCGAGCCGACGGATTCTACTGCTACTTGCCGATTCCCTTCGAAAAGTCCATCAAGATCGTGGCGCGAGCGGAATCGCTTCAGTTCTACCAGATGAACTACGCCATCTATCCGGAGGATGTCGGCGTTACGACGTTCGACGGCTATGACTCGCAGGAGTCGCGGGACCAACTAGCAGCGGCGGCCGATCTGTTCGGCTCGGCCGGAGAGAACCAGAGCTCGATGACAGCGCCTCCGGGAGCGGCCGTCCGCACCGAAAAGCGCGCACTCTCTCTCGGTGCTGGCGAAAGCGTGACATGGTTCGAGACTGACGAGCCTGGGCGCATTCTTGGCCTTCGTTTGACGCCGGCTTCCGCATTCGCCGGCAAGGAGCGAGACGTCGTCATCCGGATATTTTGGGATGACGATCCACAGCCTGCCGTGCTGAGCCCGGTCGGCGATCTGTTCGGCTATAGCTGGGGTGATCCCGCGATGCGCTCCATCTTGGCGGGTACCGCCTCCGTCGACGATACGAACTATCTGTACTTTCCGATGCCTTTCGATCAATCCGCGCGGATCGAGCTCGTATCGGAGCGCGCCATTGAAGTTCACGGTGAGGTCGATTGGACCAATGTACCGCGGGCGTCGGATGAAGGTCGATTCTACGCGCTCTGGCGGCGTGAGAACCCAACGACCGTCGGCGAGCCGTTCACGTTCCTAGACACCGAAGGGCGAGGTCACATCGTCGGCGCTGTGCTTCAGGCTCAAGGATTCGAGCCCGCCCAAACCGGCTTCTACTTGGCGGAGGATACGAAGCTCGGCCGCCGGGTAGCGATAAAGTTCTTCCCCCGGAAATGGTCACGGCCGAACGTCTGGACCGATTTCAGCGCGAGGCGAAAGCCGTCGCCACGCTCAGCCACCCCAACATCGTGACCGTCTTCTCCGTCGAGCAAGCCGACGAGATCCACTTCATCACGATGGAATTTGTGGAGGGCAAGACCCTCTCGGAGCTGATCCCGAAGCGAGGTATGAAGGCGAGCCAAGTTCTCGAGCTTGCCATTCCGCTGGCAGATGCTGTTAGCGCTGCACATGACCGCGGCGTTGTCCATCGAGATCTGAAACCCGACAACGTCATGGTCTCCGAGGACTTCTGGGTCAAGGTGCTGGATTTCGGTCTCGCTTTGTGGCATGAGCCACTCGTCCAGGATGGAGCCAGCGAGCTGCCCACGCGCTCTCAGACTACGGTCGGCCGGATCGTGGGCAAACCGTCCACTACATGTCTCCGGAGCAAGCAGAAGGTCGATCCGTCGACCATCGGTCGGACATCTTTTCGCTGGGCGTCATGCTGTTCGAGATGATGACAGGAACGCGGCCGTTCCAAGGAGATACGCCCACGTCGGTTCTATCGTCCATCCTGAAAGATACGCCTCCCGCAGTTGCAGAGCTCAATCCGGAAGCGCCGCGGGAGCTTTCGAAGCTCATCAAGCGGTGCCTCGCCAAAGCATACTATCTGATGACGCGCGATGGGACCGAGGACCTGTGGCACTCTCGCATCGACGAGGACGGCTCGCCCCAGGGAGCGCCCGAGAGGCTCACGGCTGGCGTCGGGATGCGAAGCGTCGACGTTTCGGTCGACGGCAGCAAGATTGCCTATTCAGAAGGTCGGCGTATCGGCAACCTTTGGCGGGTTCCGCTCCTTCGAGATCGGCCGGCGACGTGGGCCGACGCGGAGGCGCTGACGTCGGACCAGTTGGAGCTCGATAAATCGGCCCCGTCGCCCGACGGCAAGCGTTTGGTCGTGCAAACCGACCGTTCGGGCAATTGGGATTTGTGGCTTTTGGAATTGGAATCACGCGCTCTCCGCAATCTAACCAACCATCCCGCATACGAGAGCTTTGCGTCATGGTCGCCGGACGGGAGTGCTATCGTGTTCGGCTCCGATCGCAGCGGCAACTGGGATCTGTGGTCCATGTCCGCGGCCGGGGGAAGCGTCACGCAGCTCACCGATCACCCAGCTTACGACTCGCAAGCGGAGTGGTCGCCCGACGGCAAGAGTATCGTGTTCGTGTCCGGACGCTCGGGAACGAACAACATCTGGGTGACGTCGGCAACGGGTACCAACCAACGGCCGCTGACCGACGACGGCTTCGACCATGCGTTTCCCCAGTGGTCGCCCTACGAATCCTAGATTTTTTCTCACGTCCTGTGTCTGGACAGAGCTGGGTCACCGCCGAGCGCCACGCTCCGCGCGGTTTCACGGACGCTGTCCCGTCACGTAGATCCTTTGGCGCGGTTTCACTTCTATGACTTGCTCGTCCCGCGTTCCATCGGGCCACTCGAAAAGGAAGACGTGACGCCCGGCCGCAATCGCTAGGTCGGCGATTGGAGGTGGCTCCGAAGCAACCCCGTCGATGCGCAAGGTGCATCGTTCGGGAAAGGCGCGGATCGAAGCGCTACCGAGCTCCGGTGCATAGAGCCTCGTCGTCTGTCCCTCCTCGATCACGACTTCGAACTTCTGATTCAAGAAGACGTCCGGAGCCAGAAGCGTCACTTCGTGGCGCCCAGGGGCGAAGCTCACGATCGGATTGCGGGTCGGTGTCGTTGGGGGCCCGTCGACGGAGGCGATCGAGACCGGGTACTGGCTTCGCGCCACGAGCGTTCCGAAGCGCGGGGCCTCCGCGACGACTTCGGGTGGCGGTGGTGGTGGTGGCGGTGCGCTCTCCGTGGGCGCGGCTTCAGGGACGTCGGGGTCGTCGGCCTCCGGCTCATCGCTCGCGGGCTCCACCTCTTCAATCTCGATGGCCGCGTCGACTTCCTCGGGCGGGGCCGATTCCGGTTCCCTGGGCGGGGCGGGGCTCGATGCTTCTTCTTCCTCAATCACGGCAGCAGGCGCGCTTGGCTCCTCTTCTTCTGGCTCGGGCGGCGCCGGCTGGCTCGACACTTCCTCTTCCTCTCTCTCGAGCGGGGCTTCGATCACCTGCTCCGGTATTTCTGCCCGGACGTTGGGCGTCTCGGCGGAAGCAGCGCCGCGAGGGGAGTCGGAGAGGATATCGATCGTCGGGACATTGTTACTGGCGGTGCTGACCGCACTGGATGCCCTGCTTTGTAGATAGGTACGCCCGAGAAGCGCGGCTCCGATCAATACAAGCAAGACGATCGCCACTGCCGCGAACCTTCCCGACTTCTCTGTTTTTGAAGGAGCACTTTCGTCATCCCTGACGATAGGCGTCCCCGTCGCCTCGCTCGACCCATCGGCCACGAGAAACATTCTAAGCTCGTCCGCAATCTCGGCAGAGTGGCGGGACGCTTCTTCCGGAGAGCGCTGACGGTCGGTCTCCGCCCGGCCCAGCTCTCGGCGAGCCTCGCGTCGGATGCGCGCCGGAAGAACCAAATCGGGCCGGGCCGCCGACAATTTCTGGGCGAGCGGAAGAGCTCGGCTCCACTCGCCCTCTCGCTTCAGCTCCTCGAGACTCGCAAGCTCTCTTTGAAACTCGCGCTTCGGCCGCGGATAGCTCTTGCGCACGACTTCGAGGACGGTGTCGAGCTCCCGACTCATCTCCCCGGCGCTCGCGAAGCGATCGGCGGTTTTTTTCGCGAGAGCGCGAGCCAGGATGTCCTGTACCTGTTCCGGAACGTCGGGACGGGCGTCGAGGATCGACGGTGGCTCCTCCCACACGATTTTGTAGAGAACAGCGCTCGGCTCGTCTCCGCAAAAGGGTACGCTGCGCGTTAGCATCTCGTACAAGATGCAGCCCGCGGAGAAGACATCCGTACGACCATCTAGAGGTTGTCCTTGCACCTGCTCGGGCGACATGTAATGCATCGTTCCCATCAGCACGCCGCTCTGAGTAATCTGAGGGGTGCCCGCCATTCGGGCAATGCCAAAGTCCATGATCTTCACGAGGCCGTCATCGAGGTAGCGAATGTTACTGGGTTTCACGTCCCGATGGATGACCTCGCGTTGGTGCGCGAAGTCGAGCGCCCGGCAAAGCTGAGAAACGACGTCGAGCGCTTCGGCCAATGGAATCGCCTCGTCTTCTTGGATAACGGAAGAGAGGTCGGATCCCTCGAGATATTCCATGACGATGTAGGGCTTTTCCTCGCTGTCGAAATTCCCTAGCTCATGGATGGTGACGATGTTCTGATGCTGCAAGCGTGCCGCGGCTCGGGCCTCGCGCTCGAAGCGTCGCCTGGATTCCTCGCCGGCGAGCTCTTGCGCGAGGAGGGTTTTGATCGCGACACGACGATGCAGAGACGTGTCGAAGGCTTCGTAGACCGCTCCCATACCGCCTCGTCCAAGGCGGCGCACCACCTTGAATTTACCGATTTTCAACTCTTTGGTGAGATCCATATTTGAAGCCGGGCCCGCATCTCTAAATTCTAACTCTCGGGAAGGGCTCGAAGAAAGCTCGCGACCATGGCTATATGCGGTAGTTCCTTGACACGGATAGCAACCTGTGTACATATTTCCGGCTGGAGGTCTGTGTATATGCTGATGATTGCGGGATCGGGACGTGTTTCCGGGAGGCCAGCGCTATGAGCGCGACATTGCTGGCCGCGCTGGGATTGAGCGCGCTCTATCTTGGCTACCGCTTTTACTCCCGCTTCATCGCCGAAGAGATCTACCGGCTCGATCCTGATTTCGTTACGCCAGCACACACCAAGCGGGACGATATTGATTACATCCCCACCAACAGATTCGTTCTCTGGGGACATCATTTCACTGCCGTGGCAGGCGCCGCCCCCATCATCGGCCCCTCTATCGCCGTCATATGGGGATGGTTGCCGGCCGTCATCTGGGTAATCGTGGGCACCATCTTCTTTGCAGGCATCCACGACTTCGGCGCGATTTGGGCAAGCGTCCGCAACGACGCTCGATCCATCGGCGCCTTGACACGGGACGCGGTCGGCGCGCGAGCACAGCACCTTTTCATGGTCGTGATTTTCTTTCTTCTCGTGATGGTAAATGCTGTTTTCGCTGTCGCGATCTCAGACGCGTTGATCGGCGCGCCGAGCGCCGTGATCCCTTCATGGAGCGCTATCGTGGTGGCACTCGTCATCGGTGTGCTGATCTACAAAGTGCACACTTCGATAGTCTGGCCGACGATCGGAGGAACCGTAATTCTCTACGCGATGATCTTTGTCGGCGACCGCGTTCCCGTGTCGCTACCCGACACGTTACTCGGCCTAGAGCCCGGCCCGGCGTGGATTATTATTCTGTTCCTCTATGCGATGATCGCTTCGCTTCTACCCGTCTGGCTCTTGCTGCAGCCACGGGATTTCATCAACGGCATCCAATTAGCCGTAGGGCTCGTCCTCTTATACGGCGCGGTGCTCATGGCGAGCCCGACGATCGTGGCGCCCGCCTTCAACACGAACGTACCCAGCGGAGCACCGCCCCTGGTACCGCTCCTCTTCGTCACGATCGCCTGCGGCGCCGTCTCGGGCTTCCACGGACTCGTTTCATCAGGCACAACGTCGAAACAGCTCAACAAGGAGACCGATGCGCGTTTCGTCGGCTACCTGGGCTCGCTCGGGGAAGGCGCCGTCGCGCTCGTCGTCATCATCGCAACGACGGCCGGATTTTCAACTCTCACCGAGTGGCAGGGCCACTACGGAGAGTTCGGCGCAGGCGGGATCGCGATGTTCGTGCTCGGAGGCTCGCGCATCGTGTCCGCCGGCCTGGGACTTCCCATCGAATTTTCCGCGACCCTTTTGACGGTCATGGCGGTTCTGTTCGCCGGCACGACAATGGATGCAGGCGTCCGGCTCCAGCGCTACATCATTCAGGAGTGGGGCGTCATCTACAAGATTCGGCCGCTTCAAAACGGCTATTTCGCCACCGTGGTGGCGGTGGGCGCCTGTCTCACGCTCGCGTTCGGAGCGGGCGGCACGGGAGGTACAGGCGGCATGCTGCTCTGGCCGCTCTTCGGAACGACCAATCAGCTGCTGGCAGGATTGACGCTTCTCGTCATCAGCGTACTCCTGGTCAAGCTCGGCCGACCGAGCCGCTACACGCTCGTCCCGATGGTATTCGTCACCGGGATGGCCTTTGTCGCCGCCCTTTTTCAGCTGGGAAGCTTGTATAGAGAAGGGAGCTACGTCCTTCTCGTCATGGATTCGATGATCATCGTGGCGGCCATTTTCGTCATGCTCGAAGCCGCCTCCGCACTGATGGCCGCCAGAACCGCCCTGAAGACTAGAAGCTCCATCTAGCCAGGTAAACCTGAAAGCCTTTGAACCGCAGAGGCGTAGAGGACGCAGAGGAAAATCCGGGATTTCTTTTTCCCCGCGTGCTATACGCCTCTGCGGTGAGATTTTCTTTCTCTAAATCTAAAACGCGAACAAAATCCCCGCTTCTGACGGGTAAGAGCCTAGAGCATTCCTAGTTGGAGCTTGGCGGCTTCGGACATCTTTTCGGGGGTCCAGGTGGGCTCCCAGACGACCTCTACTTTCGCCGAGGTGACCTCGTCGAGAGCGGCCACTTTGGACTCGACCTCGGGCGGCAAGGTGCCTGCGACGGGGCATGCCGGGGACGTTAGCGTCATGTTGATCGCGACGGCGCCTTCATCACTGATGTCGATGTCATAGATGAGGCCGAGCGCGTAGATATCGACCGGGATCTCGGGGTCGTAGCACGTGCGGAGCACGTCCTCCACTTTGTCTCGTAGCGTCGGCTCGCTCGCCGGTGCGTCGGTTGTCTCTTTGTCAAGCTCTTCATTTTCCATCACATCACTCCGTCGAAACAGCTTCTTCGGCCTTGGCAAGCGCTGCTCTCAGCGTGTGCCAGGCCAGAGTCGCACACTTAACCCGCACGGGATAATCCCGTACGCCCCCAAAAACAGCGAGCTTGCCGAGAATGTCGGCATCAGCCTCAGCCACTTTCCCGGTCACCAAATCGTGGAACGCGCCGAATATCACGTCCACTTCAGCCTCGGTCTTGCCCTTGAGCGCCTCGGTCATCATCGATGCCGACGCCGTCGAGATCGCGCATCCGGCGCCTTTGAAACCGACATCCTTGATCACACCGTCCACGACCGAGAGGTAGAGCGTGAGGCGATCCCCGCACAAGGGGTTGTGACCCTGAGACTGGTGAGACGCGTCGTCGAGCTCTTTGAAGTTTTTCGGACTCTTGCTATGGTCGAGAATGACCTCTTGATAGAGCTCGCGCAGCTCGTTCGTCGCCATCAGCCAAAAACCTTCCGCACGGTCTCGAGCGCGTGAATAAGGCGGTCGATATCGCCGCGCGTGTTGTAGAGAGCGAGCGAAGCCCGCGCGGTCGCGGCTAGGCCGAAGCGATCCATCACGGGCTGGGCACAATGATGTCCGGTGCGGACCGCGATCCCCTCTTGGTCGAGAATGGTGCCGATATCGTGAGGGTGGATGCCTTCGAGCACGAAAGAGAGCACACTCGCTTTGTTGCTCGCTTCTCCAATCATGCGAAGCCCTGGCACCGCGCGAAGCGCTTCGGTGCCATAGTCCAAAAGCTCCTCTTCGTAGGCCGCGATGGATTCCATCCCCAGCTCGTTAAGGTAATCGATGGCGGCGCCGAGCCCAACCGCCCCGGCGATGTTGGGCGTTCCCGCCTCGAAACGGAATGGTAGCCGGTTATAGGTCGTCTTCTCGAAGCTCACGGAGCTGATCATATCGCCGCCTCCCTGATAAGGCGGCATCTTCTCCAGAATCGACTCACGCACATAAAGAGCGCCGATTCCCGAAGGCCCGAACATTTTGTGGCCCGAGATGGTGTAGAAATCGCAATCGAGGTCGACGACGTCCAAGCTGATATGGGGTGCGGCTTGGGCGCCATCCAACAAGACGGGGATACCCCGCTCGTGGGCGAGCTCGATAATCTCTTTTACAGGGTTAATCGTTCCGAGCGCATTCGACACGTGCCCGAGCGCAACGAGCTTCGTACGCGGGCCGATGAGCTCCTCGAAAGCGTCCATGTCGAGCTCACCCCGGTCGTCGATCGGGCCCACCACGAGACGGGCACCCTTCTCTTCACAGAGCATCTGCCACGGAACGATGTTCGAATGATGCTCCATCGTCGTGATGAGCACCTCGTCGCCTTCGGAGACGTTGGCGCGCCCATAGGTCTGCGCCACAAGGTTGATGCCCTCCGTGGTGCCACGAAGGAAGATGATCTCGCGCTCCGACCGCGCACCCATGAACCGCTGGACCTTCAGCCGCGCGTTCTCGTAGGCTTTCGTCGCGCGCTGGCTGAGCTCGTGGACGCCGCGATGAATGTTCGCGTAATCATGGGCGTAGAAGTGCGAGAGCGCATCGATGACTTGCTGCGGCTTCTGGGCGCTCGCAGCGCTATCGAGATAGACGAGCGGCTTCTCGTGGACCATCTGATGCAGGCCCGGAAAATCGCCACGGACCCGCTCGACGTCGAAATCGCGCTTCGACAAGCTGCTCGTCGAGATTTCTGCATTACTGCTCACGGTCATGGGTGGTACCTCGAAATTAGTATCCTAGGCCGCGTCCTTGAACAAGAGCCTAGGTAGCGCTTTTCGCACAGCGTCGACTCGAATCCGGTCGCTCACATCGGCCATGAAGCCTTCTGTGAGAATCTTGCGGGCTTCGCCGACCCCAATCCCACGAGACCTCAGATAGAACAACGCCTCCTCATCGAGTTGGCCGATGGTGGCGCCATGCGCGCACTTCACGTCGTCAGCGTTGATCTCGAGCTGGGGATTGCTATTCACGAGCGCTTCCCTCGAGAGAAGAAGGTTCTTGTTCGATTGCTTCGCGTCGGTCTTCTGCGCACCCGCTCGGACGATCACCCGACCGTTGAAAACGCCACTGGCCTCATCGTCGAGAACACCCTTATAGAGCTCACGACTGGTGCAATGCGCGACTTGATGGTCGATCAACGTGTGATGGTCCACATGTTGGCTGCCCCTGACGACGTAGAGGCCGTTGAGCGTCACGTCCGCCCCTTCCCCACCGAGCTCGACACGGATGTCGTTTCTGGCCAGCGCGGCGCCGATCGAGAGCGAATGGCTCGAGACCGAAGTACCCCGCTCCTGAGAGAAATCGAGGCTTGCTACGTGGAACGCTTTGGCGCTCTCGAGCTGCACTTTGTAGTGATCGACGACCGATCCCGGCCGCGCGACGAGCTGCGTAACAGCATTCGTAAAGTAAATCGAGCCCTCTAGCCCGGCATAGGTCTCGATGATGCGAACCTCGCTCTGCTCCCCAGCCACGATCACGTTTCGCGGGTAGTGGACGCAAGGCTCGCCCGTGGGCACGGTCAGGAACACGCAATGGATGGGCGCGTCGACGACGACGCCCTTTCCGATGTGAACGAAGGCGCCATCGGTAACGAAAGCTTCATTGAGATCGAAAAAGGCGGTCTCGTCCGAAGGGCTGCGACAGAGCACGGGTTGGAGCTCTTCGACCGAGTGCGACCACGCGCTCTCGAGGCTCGAGACGACGACGCCGTCCGGAAGATCGGAGAGCGAGGACAGCTCTTGCGAGAACTGCCCGTTCACGAAAACGAGCTCGTGCCGAGAGAGTGCCTCGAGACCGAGGCTCGCAAGCAGCGTGCGCGCTGCGTCTTCGGCTTCAGCCCCCCCGCTCGCGAGCTCGAAAGCCCGGCTCGCGATGGCGCCAACATTCGTGAAACGCCAGTCTTCATCGCGTGTCGTCGGAAAGCCCTTGTCGAGAAAACGCTCGAAGGCGTTCTTGCGCACGAGAGCGAGCCAGCCGGGCTCGCTTTCGCTGCGCTCCGTCGAGCGCGCGAGAAACAACGAGCGAAGCTTGGCTTCTATTAACTCTGGAGAGGTTTTTAGCGAAGATTCCTGGTCGATCGCGGCCACGGCTCAGCTCACCTTCGTCTCGAGCCAGCCATAACCCTCTTCTTCGAGCTTCAGAGCCAAGTCCTTGTCGCCGGAGCTGACGATACGGCCGTCGAAGAGAACGTGAACGAAGTCGGGCACGACGTAGTTCAGTAGGCGCTGATAGTGGGTGATGACGAGCATCGACCGCTCTTTGGTTCGAAGCGCGTTCACGCCCGCGGCCACTACCTTGAGAGCGTCGATGTCGAGCCCCGAATCGGTCTCGTCAAGGATTGCGAAGGTCGGCTCGAGCACCGCCATTTGAAAAATCTCGTTGCGCTTTTTTTCGCCGCCCGAGAATCCTTCATTGACCGGGCGGTTGATGAGCTCTTCGTCGAGCTCGATGAGCTTGACTTTCTCGCGCACGAGCTTTAGAAAATCCATCGCGTCCAGAGCCTCTTCGCCCCGGTATTTGCGGATGGAGTTGAGGGCTGCTTTCAAGAAGTAAGTGTTGTTCACGCCTGGGATCTCGACAGGATATTGAAAGGCAAGGAAAAGGCCTTCACAGGCGCGCTTTTCTGGCGCCATCGAAAGCAAGTCCTTTCCTTTATAGAGCACTTCCCCTTCGGTGACCTCGAAGCTGTCACGTCCCGCCAGCACCTGTGCCAAGGTGCTCTTCCCCGAGCCGTTCGGTCCCATGATGGCGTGCACTTCGCCAGGTTGAATCGTCAAATCGATGCCGTGAAGGATCTCACGCCCTTCGGCCTTCGCGTGCAGGTTCTTGATCTCAATCAATGCAGTCATGTATGTCTATCCAACGCTTCCTTCCAAGCTGACGCCCAATAATTTCTGGGCTTCGACGGCGAACTCCATAGGGAGATTGCGCAAGACTTGCTTGGCAAATCCGTTGACGATCATGGAAATGGCGTTCTCCGTGTCGATACCCCGCTGGTTGCAATAAAAAAGCTGGTCTTCCCCAATCTTCGACGTCGTCGCTTCGTGCTCCATTTGCGCGGTGGGATTCTTGACCTCGATATAGGGGAAAGTGTGTGCACCGCATTTGTCACCGATGAGAAGCGAGTCGCATTGCGAGTAGTTGCGCGCGCCCTCCGCACTTTTCAGAATCTTCACCTGGCCGCGATAAGTATTCTGGCCGTGGCCCGCAGAGATCCCTTTCGAGATGATGGTGCTTCTCGTTCTCTTGCCGACGTGAATCATTTTGGTGCCGGTATCGGCTTGCTGGTAATTGTTCGTCAGAGCGACCGAGTAGAACTCGCCGATCGAGTCGTCGCCGAGCAGCAAGCAGCTCGGATATTTCCAAGTGATGGCCGAGCCGGTCTCGACTTGCGTCCACGAGATCTTCGACTTGACGCCCGCGCACTTGCCACGCTTCGTGACGAAATTGTAGATGCCGCCTTTGCCGTTCTTATCGCCCGGGTACCAGTTCTGCACGGTGGCATATTTGATTTCCGCATGGTCGAGGGCGACGAGCTCGACGACGGCGGCGTGAAGCTGGTTCTCGTCCCGCATCGGGGCGGTGCAGCCTTCGAGATAGCTCACATAGGCTCCTTCGTCGGCGATGATGAGCGTCCGCTCGAACTGCCCCGTCTCGGAGGCGTTCATCCGGAAATAAGTCGACAGCTCCATCGGACAGCGAACGCCTTTCGGTATGTAGACGAAAGACCCATCGCTGAAGACCGCCGTGTTCAACGTGGCGAAGAAGTTGTCGCTATAGGGAACGACGGTGCCCAGATATTTTCGTACGAGGTCCGGATGTTCTTTGACCGCCTCGGAGAAGCTACAGAAAATGATGCCGAGCTCGGACAGCTTGTCCTTGAAGGTCGTGGCCACGGAAACAGAGTCGAAAATAGCATCGACCGCGACCCCCGCGAGACGCCCCTGCTCCTCGAGGGAAATACCGAGTTTTTCGTAAGTTCGCAGGAGCTCCGGGTCAACTTCATCGAGGCTCTGCGGCTTGTCCTTATCTTGCTTCGGCGCGGAATAGTAGCGCAGGTCTTGGTAGTCGATCGGCGGATAGTGGACGTTCGGCCATGTCGGCTCCGTCATTGTGAGCCAATGCCGGAAAGCTTTCAGACGCCACTCGAGAAGCCATTCGGGCTCCTCTTTCTTCTCCGAAATGATGTGGACGGTCTTCTCGTCGAGCCCTTTCGGGATGGTGTCCTGCTCGATGTCAGTGACGAAGCCGTACGCATAGTCCTTGTCGACGAATTCTTTGAGCTTGTCGGTTGTGGTGCTCATCCTAGTGGTTCCTCATATTTACTAGTCTTGGATCACGGGGAGCTGGACATCGTCCGCGACGGCAACGGCAACGGCAGTGCGTTCTCCCCTAAAAGAGGCGTGGTCGTCATCGCACATGCTGGCGATGGTCGTGCGGGACAACATCAACAGCACTTCGTCATTGAGCCGTTGCAGCGGGCTCTTGATGTTGCAGGTATCGAACTGCTCGCATGCCCCCAGATCGGTGAGGCATTGGGTCAAAGACAAAGACGGCTGCCCTTCGACGACCTCGATAACACGCGCGACGGTGATGGCCTCGGCGGGCCGCGCCAAGCTGTAGCCGCCCTTCATCCCCTGATGGGACACGACGAGCCCGGAGCGCGCCAGTTTCTGAAGCACCTTGGCGAGGAGATCTTGCGGAATCCCGTAAATGGACGCCACCTCGCGGGCAGAAGAAGCACGTTCGTCCTGGCGCGCCAGATGCGTCAGGGCAATCAGCGCGTAGTCGACTTTTTTCGAAAGCTTGAGCATGTTTCCGTGGCTTTAATTACGACCAATCTGGTCGGACATATGATAATACTCATGAAGCCGGCTGTCAAAGGCTAAATGTCACCAGGACAGGGACATACAATGTAGGACCCAATAGGTCCGATATATGCTATCGCTGCCGGTGGGCCACGTCAAATAAATGAGGCTTCAGGAAAGGCGTTCGCGCAAACGCTTCAGCTCGGAAGTGACGTCGGGACCAAGATGGGCATGCAGCACGCGTCGGTCGCGCTCGCAGAGCACTTCGAGATCGCCCTGGGCCTGAAATCGCTTCAGGTGGCCGAACGTGTATCGCCTGCCTGGAATCTCGATATCTTGGGCATCGTCTGCGGTGATCTGGAGAAACAGGCCCCGATTGGGGCCGCCTTTGTGGAACTGCCCCGTCGAATGTAAGAACCGCGGGCCGTATCCCAGGGTCGTCGCGACACGTCGCGTGTCTCGCACGCGCATCCGGATGGACTGAAGAATGGCATCGTTCTCCGGACTCATATCGACATAAGCCTGGATCGCAAAATAGTCGTCGGGCTCGAGCTGGTCGAGCAAGGCGCGGAGCTCCTCCGCCGACGGGAAGGTCCCGTTCTCCGCGGAAAGCTCACCGGTCTCCTCGTATTGGTCCGACAACACCCGTGTCTTGACCTTACTCGCCTCGACGTCGGGCTGATCGAAAGGATCGAGCTCCAGCACAGCACCGAGCACGGCGGTCGCTAGCTCCCAGCGAAAAAATTCCTGGCCCAAGTCGTCGACCGAGTCGAGAACTATCCTGACACAAGGGTAGCCCGCTGGAAGCTTCACCGGATCGGAGGACAGCCCCAGGTGCACGAAGATGCGATCGTCCCCATAAACCGCCGGAGCCCCGAGCGTTTCGAGAGCGACTGGGAGAACGCCTTTCGCTTGCTTGCCGGTCGACTCCGCGATGAGCTGCTCGAGCCACGCCCCAAAGGAACCGAGAGCCTCTGACGTTACGATGGTGACTTTGTCGCGCCCCTCGAGCGCGGCCACACCGAGAGCGAGCCCGAGTGCGACCGCCGGGTTTTCTTCGGGCGCGACCCGGGGCCCACAAGCTTCGACCATGACACGAGCACGTGTCAAAAAGGCCATGGGATCGAGCCCCATCACCGCCGCCGGCACCATCCCAAAATTCGAGAGCGCCGAGAACCGCCCACCGATGTCGGGCTCTCCCGGAAAGACGCCGCGATAATTCTGGCTATGCGCAAGTTCTTCGAGCGCCGAGCCCGGATCGGTCACGGCAATGAAGCGCTTGCCTTCCCCCGATCGCGCAAAAAAATATCTCTCGAAAGCGTTTGGCTCCGACGTCGACCCAGACTTGGAGGCAACGATGAAGAGCGTTTCATCGAGAGCGAGCCCGCGCTCGAGGCGCAGAATCTGTGCCGGCACCGTCGAGTCCAAGATATGAAGCTCGGGAAATCCTGGCCGGGTCGGGAATGTACGGCTCAACACGTCCGGACAAAGGCTCGACCCCCCCATACCGAGCACGACCGCATGACGAAAACCCGCCTCCTCGATGTCCTGGTGAAGCGCCGCAAAAGTCTCTTTGGCGGCGAGTTGACGATCGACGACATCGAGCCAGCCGAGCCAGCGACCCTCGTCGCCTCCCGTCCAAAGCGTCGCATCCCGCTCCCAAAGTCTGGAGACTTTGTTCGTCGCCCGCCAGTCTTCGAGCTTTAGCTGTAGGGCCGCATCGAATGGACCGAGATCGATGGTTTGCGGATTCGGTCGTGCTTCGGTCATCGTTCGACTAGTCTACTCCCGATTTCCTGACGAGGACCGTTGTGGTAAGGTGATGGCCCCTCGAAGGACTTCATCATGCATAGAGCTAGAAAGACCACCGGTCTTTTGTTGGCTTTGACCATCGCGTCTTCGCTCGGCGCGCAGCCTACGTTCCAAACCATTCCGCAAACAACGCTTCTCGCCGGCTCACCCATCCACATCCCTCTCGACGGACGGAATCCGAGCGGCCAAGCCTTGAGCTTCACCGCGGTCTCGAGCGATCCGCTCGTCACGCCGAAGGTGCTGACTGGCAATCGCAGTCTTCGTATTCGCGTCGCCGATTTTGGTGTCATGGTCTTCGAGCTTTTCGACGGGCGCGTTCGCCGCGCGACGAATCGCATCGTGACGCTCGCGACCAACGGTTTTTACAATGGGATCATTTTCCATCGCGTCATCAACGATTTCGTCCTACAAGGCGGAGACCCGACAGGAACCGGAGCCGGCGGCTCGACCCTCGGAAGTTTCAACGACAAATTCCACGTCGACCTGCAGCACAACCGAACCGGTCTGCTCTCGATGGCCAAGTCGAGAGACGATAGCAACGATTCGCAGTTCTTCATCACGGAAGGGCCGCAGCGTCACCTCGACTTCAACCATTCCATTTTCGGGATCCTGGTGGAAGGAGAGGCGGTCCGTCAGAGGATCAGCAACGTCGCCACCGGTCCGGACGATCGCCCCATTACGGATGTCGTAATGGAGTCCGTCGAATCCTTCATCGATAGCCAAAACGCCGTGCTCATGCTGAAAGCCCCCGAAGGAGCCACCGGGACCGTTGACATTACCGTCACCGTTCGAAACGCATCCGGCGCCGAGACGCAGCAGACCTTCCGCGTGAATGTCACGCCGGACCTCGTCAACAGCCCACCTTTTCTCGCAGAGATCGCAGAAATCCAAACACCGGTGAATACTGCCGTAACCTACCAGCTCATCGCCCGAGACGTCGAAGGAGATCCCGCGCTGTTTCTAGACCAGGACAGCATGGCAGCAAACGGGCTACAAGTTCCGGTGGTCGCCAACGAGAACCTTCAATATGTCGTCGACTTCAATACCGGGTTCATGACGGTAACACCGACCAACGGCCTGAGCGGAAGGCATCAGATCTCCGTCGCCACCGCCATGAACATAAATGCCGTCGACTATCAAGTGGTCCCTGTCGTGATTGGCCCCGCGCCGGAAAATCCTTAGAGCGTTTTCCTCATCCCCACCTCTCCTCCTATCCCCACCTCTCCTTGCTTTTTGAAGCTGTTAAGGGCAATGGGGTTGTGGGGATAAAAACGGGGATGTAGGGATACGGACCGGGAATCGTCTTGGCGTGTTGCGCTGACGATGGACCGAATCGACTTTCAGACTGTCCACGAGGCGCTGCTTAGCGTAGCCTTTGAGCACCTTCGCGCCGTGGTAGTTCTCCTTCTTGCTGCCTTCTGAAGCGATCGTTTCCGCGAGGTTGAGCGAAATTTGGAAAGCACTTTCACGCGCGTCATTCTCGCCCATATCCGTGAGAAATAGATCTTCGACGAGCTCGATATCGCGGAGCCGGCGCTCGGACTTTTTCAAATCTCTGATGGCCGAGCGCGAGAGCTCGTACGGCGCGGAGACGAGGTGCACCTCGCGACGGCCGGAATCGACGGACCGGATGTAAGTGAAGCCAACACGTTCGAGGAGCTGTATTTCGGTCTCGTCGCTCCTGTGGTCGTCTGCGATCCGAACAAGAAAGTACTCGTCCGAGACCGCCGGGATCACGAACAGGAATAGCGAGACGAAGAAACAAACAGTCCGAACGAAAACGCGTCGCATGATTCGGATTACCCCCCCCAAAGGGTCCCCTCTTCAGAAACTCGGCCAAATCTCCCTTCCAGATGTCTCTCTTTCCGCTACCTCTTCAGGCCTGACCTCGCCGCCTCACAAGCGGCACTACCAAGGCGAACTCGTCTCCCACCGCAATAGCTATATGGTTCTCACGCTCCGCATCCATGTCGAACATGAACTCACCAAACTGATTCGTCGTCGTTTCGGCAAGTGTCGCGCGCCCGCTCGTCAAAACAACCGGAAGCCCCTCGAGCGAGAACGCCGAGGCATCCGGATGATGGAGGAGCTGTCCAACCACGGAAGCCTGGCCACCACCGGGTTGCTCTTCGATACGGACGTCGACGAAGAAGTCCGCCACCTTATAGCTGAGATGCCGCGCGGTGCGCTCGAGACTCCGAACGCCCGAGGGCAGAGGATTCCGAAAGCTGTCGAACAAGAGCTCCGCGACTCGAATAGGGCCGAACTTCCTCGCCTGGGGTCGAAGTCGCGCGAAGAGCGCACTCGCAATCTTTAGCACTTCCACGGGCGGCTCGAAAGAAGCTTCCTGTTTCGCGAGCTCGAAAACGGACGCCCACATGGCGGCCGCATCCTGACAGGCGTCACAGCGCGAGCTCAAATGGGCCCGGATTTCGTCGACTAGTGCACCTGTCGTGGTCCCGCGCACCCAATCCGCCCAAACCTCATCGGGGTAGTGGCTCATCCCTGAATCCTCCAAGATTCCGGTCCTGCATGACCCAGCATTGCCGCTTTGCAATGAAGAGTCACTGACCCCATGAAAGACACATTGGGACCCATAAACGCGTACCCTGCAGGGACTTAGACTTTCTTACCCCTGTTCGACCTTGCCCACCAATACATGGGAGGCCCAAAAGAAAGGCTGGGAAGACCTTTCTCGCTGCTGGAGCATAGCATGGCGAAGCGCCACGGCCCGATTTTTCTCCGTCCGCAAATAAGAGTAGAACGAGCCCATCAAATCGGCCGTGGCTCGGTCCTGCACGTTCCATAACGTCGCGACCAAGGAACGCGCCCCCGCAAAAAGCAGGCCCCGAACGAGCCCGAGAAGCTCGTCACCTTCCACCACGACACTCAAGCCCGTCGCGCAAGCGCTCACGGTCACGAGGTCCACCGGCAACGACAGCTCGTAGAGATCGTAGAGGCTCAAGTAGGAGTCGCCGAGCCGGATCGCGGAGAACATCGGGTTGTCCTTCCGATAGTAGCCGTGGGTGGCGATGTGAATGAGCCGGCTTCCGGGCGCCTTCTCCCGCAGCGCTTGAAGCGAGGCCTCCGAGCCAAGCAGAACCTCGGGCTCGGAGACCGCGGCCGCGACCGCTTGCACCTCGTCCCGAATGAACGGAGCCGTCCGGTCCGGAATACCCAGTATCAAGGATCGATTCCCCTCCGCGGCCGGCAGCTCGTGGCAGTGCACGAAAACAGTCGCGCTCGGAGCGTAGGAAACCGCATAGTCGTCGACGAGATAGCGCCGGCCGTCATAAAACGCGTGAAACGGCAAGTAGTGCATGAAAGCGTGGGGAACGATGACGAGCTCGCTTCCCCGCAGCGAATCCACGAGGGGTGCGATCAAACTTTCATAGAGCTCGTTCAAGTGAACGACGGTCGCCTCGTGGATCGAGCGCTCGAAGGTCGCAAGATAGTCGCGCGGCAGCTGGAACTTCGAAATCTGGAACTGAAACCGCCGTACCGTATTCTTGACGTGCTCGGCGTCCCCGAGCGGGCGCATGACGAGATCGCCTTCGGTGATCACGCAAGCGTAGACACGCCCGCGCGCGATGTAATACTCGATGAGCGTCCGGTTCGGTCCAAGCGCGTTTCGAATGCGCGCCAGAGAAACAGGCCCCGTATCGCTCAAACCCCCGAAACGGCCGTCGCCGGCAGGAAGCTCCCGCAACGCATCGAGAAGCTCGGTCTCTCGCTCCCGGGCGGTCTTCGTGAGCTCTTCCACGCGCTCGAGGCTGAAAGCCTCACGGCTCAGCTGCTCGTGCTCGATACGGCGGTAGTACCAATTGAGCTCTTCTCTGAGCTTCTGGACCGTGCGCGCAAACTCGCTCTCTCCCGAGGCATGTGGCCGGCCGCGGATCGAGCCGAGGATGAGATCGACCAGCGCTCGAGCTTTCGACTGCTCTATCCTCTAACCGGTCAGAAGTGAGGATTTTGTTCGCACTTTTGGGTTGCAGAAGCTCGGTCGGTTGACGCGGACGCCGAAACGGCGTCTTGGTCAACCGCAAGGCACCGTCGCGGGTAGAGCCGCATCGAAGATGTGGCAAAAAGACATCTGTTCGGAGAGAACGGACGCACGGGTTGCGTCCGTTCACCGTGACAGCGATGGCGAGGAAGGACTGCTCAGGCTGTGGAGCGCAAGCCTAACGAAAGACAAAGGCCGTCGAGGGCTTTGTCTACGCTCCTCAGGTCCGCCTCGACCTTACTCGGGTTGTTGCTGCGGGTGGAACGTTTGGAACCAGCGAGAGCAACAAGCGGACCAAGAAGGCGCGTTCGTGTTTTCACGAGCACAGCGGCGAGGCGCACGCCGAGCTGAGTAAGACGATAGCGGTTA
>SMYC01000196.1 GCA_004356105.1 Acidobacteriota bacterium
CGCCGCTCGTATCGACCTGGAGGACGCGTTGGGTGAGCCCGAGGTATCAGCATCCGAACCGCAGCCAACTCGGCGGCGAGGAATCGCTGCGGCCGCTTTCGCGCTCGCGCTGGGTGTATTGGCCGGTGTCCTGAGAGTCTGGAGCACTACGAAGCCTACGCCAGCGGAAGTCGTTCGATTCACGATAGACCTCCCGCTTGACCAGAAACTGAGCGGGTCAGGCCTTGCGGGCATCGTGGCGATCTCTAGAGACGGAGGGCGCATCGCTTATACGGCGGAACCCGACGGTGCCGCCCGGCTTCACTTGCGGGCGATGGATGCGTTCGAGGCTCGGCCGGTTTCTGCAACTGAAGGCGCTGTAGGCCCCTTTTTCTCGCCGGACGGCGAATGGATAGGGTTTTTTGCCAACGGAAATCTCCAAAAGATCTCATGGAACGGTGAGCGCCCATCAACAATCTGCCCAATATCGGGTTTCGCCGGCGGGGCATTCTGGAACGAGGACGACCAGATTATCTATGCCGACCCCACGTTCGGGTTGTTTCGGGTGTCAGCCTCGGGAGGAGTGCCGGAGTTTCTAACGCAGCCAGATTCCAAGAACGGCGAGTACAACCTCCTCAACCCGCAGCCGTTGCCGGGAGGTGACGTGCTTTTGATCACTATGAGAACGATGGAAGGCCCGCGTTTCGGCGTACATCAGCTCGAAACCGGTGAGCGGGGAGGGGAGCCGCACGCACTATGTGCCGACCGGTTCCGTCGGTCATCTTGTCTATACACATGAAGGCAGCTTGCGAGCGGTTCCCTTCGACCCGTCAAAGCAGGAGCTCCTGGGGAAGCCGGTCTCGATCATCGACGGCGTGGGTCACATCGCGGCGTCGAGTAGCGGGAGACTTGTTTTTGTTCGCCCTGAGACCGGCGCCGAGAAACTGGTGTTGGTCACGCACCAGGGAAAGGCGAGCACGTTAATCGATGAACTGGTCACCTACGGGCGTCCTCGTTTCTCACCCGATGGAACACGAGTGGCTACGCTCGTCGGTGTCGGTACACGGGGCATTTTTGTCTACGACGTAGAAAGGGGCACGCGGACTCGTGTGACAGGGGTGGGGCGCTTCAGCCCCAAGTGGACGCCCGACGGTAAGAAGATCGCGTTCTTCTCCTACCGGGAGGGGACGAGGGACGTCTTCTGGAAATCGGCCGACGGGACTGGGGAGGCGGAGTCGCTACTGACGCGAGAGCATCGCCAATGGCCAAGCGGCTGGTCTCCCGATGGAAACTGGCTCGCGATCAGCGAACTCCATCCCGAGACAGGCCGGGACATCTGGATGTTGCCTGTCCAGGGAGATCGGTCGCCATCGCCCTTCCTCATAACTGACGCGAACGAGCGGTTTTCAAGATTCTCACCCGATGGACGTTTCGTTGCCTTCGTCTCCGACGACTCCGGGCGTGACGAGGTTTTCGTCCTCCCCTTTCCCGGACCAGGGGAGAAGCTGACGATCTCCCCGGCGGGTGGTACCGCGCCAATGTGGTCTCGGGACGGTCGACAGTTGTTCTATCGTAATGGGGAACAGATGCTCGCCGTCGACATCACCATCATCGTCGGCACCTCCCCCGAAAGGCGCGCCACCCATTCTGCAGCCCGCCCGTCCGGCGGTCTACAACTTTAGGTTTTCGGCCAACCAGGACTTCAAGGACAAGTTCGAACGACTAGCGGAAGTCGTAGGCATCGATAACGCTCAGAAACACATGGCCGAAATCATGGAGAAGGCGCTAGACATCGCGCTCGAAAAGAAGGACCCGCAGAAGAAGCTCGAGCGACGACGAAAGAGGCAGCGCGTCGCCGCGGCGCCATCTCGTTCAAACGAGATGGCCACGTCTCGATATGTTGCGTCCGAGGTTTCCGAGCGCGTCCACGAACGCGGATCGTACCAATGTGTCTTTCGTGGGCCGGACGGGACCAGATGCACGGCGCGGGCGGCGCTCCAGATCGACCATACGGACCCGTTCGGCATCTTTCACAGCAACAACGAATCCATATTGCGGATTTTGTGTCCAGCGCACAACAGATTAGAAGCCGAACGTGTCTACGGGCCGGCGTTCATCCAACGGAAGATTGATGAGCGGCGCAAGTGCAAGGCTCGATCGCCGTGAGCTACTCTTGTTGAAACTTCGGCACCTGCCCAACTACAATTAGCGCGGCTGATCGGCACACGAGAAGGAATGTTACTAGAACCTGGAACGAAGCTCGGAACCTACGAGGTAGTAACTCCTATCGGAGCTGGGGGTATGGGCGAGGTGTACCGCGCTCGGGATACGAAGCTCGGGCGTGAAGTCGCTATCAAGATTCTTCCGGAGGAGTTTTCCCGGGATAGGGAGCGGGTAGCGCGCTTTGAGCGAGAAGCGAAGGTCCTGGCTTCTCTGAATCACACGAACATCGCTACCCTTTTCGGGCTCGAGGAGTGGGACGGACGGCAGCTTCTCGTGATGGAGCTGGTCGAGGGCGAGACCCTAGCGGAGCGCATTGCGAGGGGGGCGATTCCTGTCGATGAAGCTGTTCCTCTGTTCATCCAGGTTGCAGACGGTTTAGAAGCGGCGCACGAGAAGGGTGTGACGCATCGGGATGTGAAGCCAGCCAACATCAAGCTCACGCCGGAGGGAAAGGTCATTATTCTTGACTTTGGCCTGGCGAAAGCTTACTTGCCCGATGAAAATGTTGCGGTCGCATCCTCTCAGTCACCGAGGCTGACCAAGGGCACGGCGCTCGGGACGATTATGGGGACCGCCGCGTATATGAGTCCCGAGCAAGCTCGTGGCAAGCCGTTGGACAAGCGGACGGACATCTGGGCGTTCGGGTGCGTTCTTTTCGAAGCGCTTGTGGGTCGCCCGGTGTTCGGTGGCGAGTCGATCACCGACGTCCTCGCGAACGTCGTCAAGACCGAGCCCGACTGGAGCAGGCTTCCGCAAACCGTTCCTTGGCGCCTTCGAGATCTGCTACGTCGTTGCTTGCGCAAAGACGCTCGGCGACGACTGGTCGATATGAGCGCCGCTCGTTTCGACCTGGAAGATGCCGCGGATGAGCCGGAGGCTTCAGTATCGTCACCGCAGCCAACTCGGCGTCCGCGCATCGCTGCCGTCGCTTTCGCGCTCGCGCTGGGTGTGTTGGCCTTTGTCCTGGGAGTGTGGAGCACGGTGAAGCCCACTCCGGCGGAAGTCGTTCGATTCACGATAGACCTTCCGCTCGAGCAAAGGCTGAGCGGGAACTATGAGCTTACCAACGTCGTGGCGATCTCTAGAGACGGGCAGCGCGTCGCTTATGTGGCGCAAACGGGTGGGGTCGACCGGCTTTACTTGCGAGCGTTAAACGCGTTCGAAGCTCGGCCGGTTCCTGCGACGGGAGGTGCCGGAAGTCCCTTTTTCTCTCCGGACGGCAAGTGGGTAGGTTTTTTTGCCGACCGAAAGCTTCAAAAGGTCTCATGGAATGGTGAGCTCCCATCGACGATCGGACCCGTAGCGGGTTTCGCCGGCGGGGCATTCTGGAACGAGAGCGAGCAGATTATCTTTTCCGACACTGGGTTGGGGATATTTCGGGTGCCAGCCTCGGGAGGAAAGCCGGAGTTGCTAACGAGCCCAGATTTCACGAAGGGCGAGTTCAGCCTCATCACCCCGCAGCCGTTGCCGGGACGTGACGTGCTGTTGATCTCTATTCGAACTTACGAGGGAGAGCGTTTCGGTCTGCATTTTCTCGAGACAGGTGAGCGACGCGTTCTCGGCGAGGGCAGCCGCGCTCACTATGTCCGACCGGCTCCGTGGGTCATCTCGTCTATACACATGAAGGAATGGAGAACAGATGCTCGCCGTCGACATCCGTTACGACCCAGCGATAACCGTCGGCGCACCCAGACTTCTCTTCGAGGCACCCACCGATCAACTCACGCACTTCGCGGATTACGACGTGGGCCCCGACGAATTCGGGTTCTTGATGGTGCAGCCGAACGAAGGTCCGGAGCACCGGCACATTTTCGTCGTGCTCAACTAGTTCGAGGAACTTCGACGCCTAGCCCCGGCCGAGTAATCAGCGTGGCACGTCGCCGCCGTTTCGTTGGTAGATAATCATCCCCTCCGTGTCCTCGGGACTCGAAACGTGGGGCAGCAGGCCCAGGCGCTCGCGCCGCATGGCATTGACAACCTCGAGGCCTGCCGATGGCGCACCGCCGAGATTGCGGTCGTTCTTGTACCGAGCGAGCGCGTCGGCGGTCGTGGCGTTCAAGATACCCCGCGCGTTACCGTCCTCACCGAACGCAGCCCGGTCGTCGGGCGAGAGGTAGCCGAACTCTACGAGCGAGCGTTGAAGCCACTTCACGTCTTCGCCGCGGCTTTGGCCCATGACGCGAAATCCGGGTTCCTGGTTTCGGATGGACCGCCACCGGTAATAGAGATTCTCGAGCTCGTGGATCGCTCGGGTGCTGTTGTCGATCCGAAGGTTGACGTAGTCGTCGGTGTTTTGCGGGCCGAGGCCTCCGGGCCGCTTCTTTTTGACCACAAGGGTCGCTCCCATGCGTCCGCGCGCGTCGCCGCCGGCGCGGTCCGCGGCGGCCAAGGCTTTCAGTAGCCGCTCGGCGAGCGGCATGCCGGAGCCTTCCGTTCGCTCGAACGTGTCCGCGAAGCCGTCCACGACTTCGGGGCCGGCGAGAATGTTGCCCGAGGTCGCGTAGTTCTTCCCGAAGCGTTGCCCTTTCCACATGCTCTCGGTGCCGGTCGCCGAGATACTTCGTCCTTGGACGTCCACGATGTTGATTTGTCCCCCTCCCCACTGATCGCCGTAGCGATCGCGGAGGCGCTCGATCACGCCTTCGGGGGTTTCGCCCTCCTCTAGCCAATCCAGCATTTCGTTCGCGTCTTTGTAGGGCGAGCCGCCCATGGTCGCCACCGCGCCAACGTCGGCTCGCACGTGCACCGCGATGGGGGCCACGGCGAAAAAACGCGACGCCATGGCGATGCCCACTTCACCGGTCTCCGGATCGTAGCCGGCGATCGACAGGCTGCTGATTCTGTGGGGGTCGGGCTCGAAGGATGCATCCGCCACTTTCCAGAACGAGCTCGCACCGCGGCCCCGAGAGCGATCGCGAAGAAGAGAGATCATCTTGATGACCGTCTCGCGGTTGGCGCTCTTCCCCTCTCCGAGGTCGTGATCGCGCTTGAACGCGACGACCGCGGCAGCCGTGGCGTTGTTGAAGATGCCTCGAGGTTTTCCGGATGCGTCGAAGAGCTCGCTATCGCCACTTTTCGCGTAGCCGAGCTCGACAAGCCAATTCTGCAAGCGGGCGACGTCGTTGCCGCGCGTCTGCTGAATCATCCGGCTCCCGTACTGCTGAGCACGTTCCACTTTCCAACGCTCGTAATGATCCCGAAGCTCGTTGACGGCGTGCGGGCTGTCATCGACGCGCAGGTCGACGTGAAGACCGGTGCTCCGATAACCCGCCCCGGGTTTGTACACTTGAAGCACCGCGCCCATTTGTCCCCGCGCATCGCCTCCGGCGCGCGTCGCGGCCTCGAGAGCGCGCATGAGCCTCTCGGCCAGGGGAAGCCCTGAGCCCGCAGTACTCTCGAACGAGTCGCCGAAACCCGCGACGACACCTGGTCCGGTGAGAATATTGCCCGATGCCGCATAATTCTTACCGATGCGTTGACCGTTCCAGTCGGAGAGGTTTGGGTTCTCGGTGGCGGCCACCGAGCGACCCTTCGCGTCAACGATACTCATCTGGCCGATATGGTCGTATCGTTGGCGTAACCGCTCGAGAACCTCTTCGGGGGTCGCACCGTCCTCCATCCAGTCGAGCATGAGAGGCCCGTCTTTGTAGGGAGCGCCTCCCATCGTCGCGACCGCCCCGACGCCGGCTCGCACATGCGCCATCACGTAGCCGACGGCAAAGACGCGCGAAGCACAGGCCACACCGACTTCCCCCGTTTCCGGGTCGTAAGCCGCAATCCCGAGACTTCCCATGACATGGTCTTCTCGAGTGGCGTCGATTTGAGAGAAAGCGGGTGCTATGCCGAGACCGAAGAGGGCAACTAGAGTCCAGAGCGTTCTCATTGGGCACCTCCTGAACGCTGCACCTCTTTCTCGAGCTTAGTCAGCATGAATCGCACGAGATAGGCTCCTTCGTCTAACCCTGCGGCACGCTTCCAACGTGTCGTCGCCTCGGCGGTCGCATCGTTGAAAACACCGAGCGGCGCGCCTTGCTGATCGAACACGTCCCGATTGGTGTCATCGAGATAGCCCAGCGTGCGCAGGTGACGCTGCAATTGCTGGACGTCGCGGCCGGTCGTTTGCTCGATCGGCTGGAAGCCGACGCCATAAAGATGATGAAACTTCCACTCTTCCCAGAGCGCACGAAGCTCTGGGATGGCTTGCGTGCTGTCGTCGACTCTCAAGTCCACGAGCAAGTCGGTTCCGCGAAAGCCCGCGCCTCTTCGATAGACCTTCAGCTGAGCGCCTTGCTGGCCGCGCGCGTCGCCTCCCACTGCGTAAGCCGCTTCACACGCCATCAATAAACGCTCGGCGAGAGGGAGCCCCGAGCGCTCGGTAGTCTCGAAGACGCTCGCGAACGCATCGACCACGGCTGGGCCGGCGAGAATGTTGCCGGACGTCGCGTAGTTCTTGCCGTATCGCTGGCCTTGCCACGGCCTTCCGCGCGGCCCGGTTGCCGAGATACTGCGACCCTCGGTGTCGACGATGTTGATCTGTCCGGTATCGGGTAGCGTGTCCCGCACGCGGCGCACAACGTCGAGCGGCGTCATGCGTTCGTTCTCCATCCAATCTAGCAGCTCTTCGCCCATTGGGAACGGGCCGCTCTGCATGATGGTGATGGAGCCCACCCCCGCGCGCGTAAAGGACGCGATGGGCCCGACAGCGAAATACTTGGACGTCATACAATTGCCGACGTCGCCCGTCTCGGGATCGAAACCCACGATCGAAAGCGACGACATGATGTCCTCTTCCCGCGTTAGATCGAGGTGGGCCAAGCGAGCTTCGTCACTGACAAAAAAGATGCCGGCTCGCGCTAGCTCTCGACGCATCGAGGTGACGGTCTCGAGACCAGCCGACGGGGTTCGGCCGAGGTGGTGCTCGACTTTGTAACGCGCGACCGCGTCGGCGGTGGCATCTTCGAACAAACCGTTGGGCTCCCCGTTCTCGTCGAAGACGGTCGGCTCACTCCCGTTCAGAAAACCGAGGGCTTCGAGGCTTCGCTGCAGCCACATCACGTCGCGACCGCGACTCATCTCCATGATGCGGAACCCGGGCGTCTCGGCGTGGGTATCTTTGAAGCGCATGTAGAGCTTTCTCAGCTCGATGATGGCGTTGCGACTATCGTCGACTCTCAGGTTCACGAGATAGTCGGTGCCTCGAAGACCGCCGCCTTTGCGCATCACGACAAGCGTCGCACCCATGCGGCCTCGCGCGTCACCTCCCGCACGGTCGGCAGACTCGAGCGCTTGCAGGAGTCGCTCCGCGAGCGGCAGGCCCACTGAAGCCGTAGCTTCGAAGCGCTCGGCAAAGGCATCGACGACCTGAGGTCCAACCAGAATGTTTCCTGCCGACGCATAATGTTTGCCGAAGCGATGGCCTCGCCACATACGCGCTTGCGTGTGACTCGTGGTTGAGACACTCCGTCCCTTCGCGTCGACGATATTGATCTGGCCGATGCCCTCAGGGTACTTTTCGCGCAGCAGGTCGAGCGCTTGCTCCGGAGTGCGGCCTTGCTCGAGCCAGTCGAGGAGGGTCCCTCCCTCGTTGTGCGGCGCGCCGCCCATCGTCGCGACTGCCCCGACACCGGCGCGAACGTGCGCGGCAATCGGGCCCACGGCGAAGAATCTCGACGCTAACGCGATGCCCACATCGCCCGTCTCCGGATCGAATCCGACGATCGACATGCTCGCGGCTGTGACGTGTGGGAGCGCGAATGTGGCCGTCAACACGAGAAGCACGTTTCGGTAAAACCGCATGATTTCCCTCTCTGTTCGCGCGACCCTAGTCCCCCGCGAGTTTCCACCGCAGGCCGTTCGACGCGAGGCTCAGTCTACTCTCAGAAGGTGACCCGATCGATCTCGACCTGGGAGCGCCGGGTGCAGAGTCCAAGCGCAAGGTATCACGCCAACAAGTTGCCCTTTCGCGATGGAATAGCCCGAGCGAGCTTCCCGGAGGTACCGTAGGCCAGAGCCTACCTTTTGGAGTAGCGGCCTTGACGCCAAGGCCGGCATTGCGTAGGGTCTTCGACAAGGACTAGGGGCCAGAACGAGGTGGCCAGGGGGGCCAGGACTCAGGATGTCGAGCACACCGTTGACGCCGGGCACGTTGCCGCAGAAAAAAGGAGAGGTCTGGCAAGGCGGGTGGTTCGAAGCGCCTTTCTGGGTCCAGATCGAAGGTAGCAAGGCGATGAAGCCTTGGTTGCCGCTCTGGGTGTCTACGGGTGAGCGTTTCGCGAAGCCGGGAGAGATTCAGGAGTCGAGGGGGCCCGACGAGGCGGTCCTCACGCTCTTCGATGAGGCACTGTTGGAGGTTCGGCGTCGCCCTGAACGCATCGAGGTTTCGGATGAGGGGCTCGCGACGCTCCTGCGCGAGCGGCTCGGGACGAGCGACATCGAGGTCTCACGGCGCGACGAGCTCGAAGGGATAGACCACGTTCTCACGAGCATGGCGAGCTACTTCGGCGCCCCGGACTTTCCCGGCGCGCTCGAGGTAAAGGGCGTGACCGTGGAGGCGATGCGGCGTTACGCGGAAGCCGCTCGCACGTTCTATGAGTCCGAGCCCTGGCGTTACCTGTCGGACCGGGACCTCATCGAGATCCGAGGCGGCGTCCCACCAGGGATGAGCTACGCCACCGTGCTGGGCATGGGCGGTTCGGCGGAGGGGCTCGGCTTCTTCGATGACAAGACCCAGTTCTGGAGCGTTGCTTCAGGTGAAGCCGTCGTTGACCATCGAAGCGTTCGCCTCTGGAGGCTAATCTACGGCTCCATCGCCCGGCTGCCCATGTCCGAGGCTGCTCTTTGGATCGATCACGAGCTCCCGGTGGCGGGGCCGGACGCCTACCCGCTCGCGATGAACGTCCAATCGAAGAATCGGGTCAAGCGGCCGAGCCCTCGGGTTCTGGAATTTCTTACCGGTCTCTTGACCGCGCTCGCGGCGAGCAGCCCCGAGGAATTCGATCAGGGGCGTTGGACGCGGGTCGTCGAGACAGCCGACGGTGCGGCGCGAAGCTACGAGCTCACCCTCCCTCTCCTCTTGGAACCCCCAACGCACGAAGAGCTTGCTCGCCACCGAATTCGTCCGGACCGCCGCGCCTTCGAGCGTACGCATTTCTTGTTCATCCTAAAGATACAGGAGCGTCCCGACAGCACGCCGGAGGAGATCAAAAAAATTCTTCGGGACGAGCTGAGCGGTCCCATCGACAAGATATCTTATACACCCAAAAACGATTACGAGCGTGCCCAGGAAACCTGTTTTACAGCTTTCGGCGCATGGGGGAGGCGCCAAGCTCAGCTGGTCGAGCAAGCCCTCGAGCTCGATCCGGAATGCGTCGACGCGCTCGTGCTCAAAGCCGAGCGCACCCGAGCGCCCGAAGAGGCCTTGGAGCTCTTCAAAAGAGCGGTCGCCGCGGGAAAAAAATTTCTCGCCCCAGAGGCGAACCCGGATTTCCAGAGTGATCTGTGGGTATATTACCCGACCCGTCCATACTTGAGAGCACTTCACAGCCTCGGGCATGCGCTCGCGAAGGTAGACGAGGCAGACGAAGCGCTAGCCTGTTTCCGGCAAGTTCTCAAGCACGATAAAAGCGACCGCCAGTCCGTTCGCTATTGCCTCCTCGCGGGTCTACTGGAAGCGGGACGGTTCCCTGATGCCGAAGATCACATCAAAGTCTACGAGTCGAACGATGCGTCGCTTTGGCAATACGCCAGGGCGCTTGCCGCTTTTGGGCGTCACGGAGATGGAAAGCGATCGCTGAAAGCGCTCGGGCGCGCGTTAGACGCGAATCCCATCGCCGCAGCCGCTCTCCTCGATCTGGACCTTCCAACCGATTCGGAAGAGGTTGAAGACGCGCTCCATTGCTCCCACGAGCTCCTGCGCGCGTGGGAGCTGACCCCAGGCGCGTTCGGCTGGCTCGCTGATCAGTTCGAGGACTTCATCCAGTAGTGAGAACGATCGTCCACTCCGTGTCGCCTGAGTAGGTGATAACTCTGCCGTCGAGCTCGACGCGAAGAGCGTAAGGCGGCGCACCGCACGCTGCTCGACGAGCCCGAACCTCCATTGCCTCGCCACGTGCTCCTTTAGTCCCGGGGGCCCGGCAACTCGGAGAGGACGGGAGCGACGAGAGAAGTCTCTGCTCCGGCCAAGCATAAACGCTCGAGCACCATCCCGACACCGGCTCCAGCCCGTCCGACGGGCTGGCCCACCAGCTTGACGTTTCCACTCTGGGGCCCCACTATTTTCTTAGGGCCTTTTTCTGGCCTGGCTCGCAACACATCTAGGAGGAAGCAGGCCATGAACGTACACAGACGACTTCTCTTTCCGTGGCTCCTCGCAACGCTTTTGCTCGCGCCGGCCCTTGGAGCTGGCCCCGAAACCGCGCCAGTGGGCAAGATGACGAGCGCCGAGCCACGGGTCGCAAGTACTCGTTTGGAGCCGGAGCAAGCGCAAGGCCCTAAGAAGAGTAAGAAAAACAAGGGGAAAAAGGCGGAGCTCTCGAAACGCTTCAAAGGCAACGGGAATGGTACAGCCAAAGACAGCCAGACCGGGCTCCTGTGGACGACGAACGACCACGGCGCGGACGTGGACTGGAACAACGCAGCGCAGTATTGCGCAGATCTCGAGCTGGGCGGCCGCGCGAACTGGAGGCTCCCGACGATTGAAGAATTGGAGGAGCTGTACGTACAGGACCTGTCGTCAGACTGTGGCGGGTCTACGTGCCACGTCTACCCTCCTTTCGAGCTGTCGTCATGCTGCCCCTGGAGCTCGACCAAGACGGGTTCGTCGTCGGCATTTGTGGTTTCCTTCGATATCGGCGAGCGCACCTCCAACAGCCTCGCCTTCGCGAACGGTACTCGGGCTCTCTGTGTGACGGCCGGTGAAGATGCCCCCGAAGCCGCGCCGGAGGCGAGCCTGACGGGCGGCGTGCCGGGGGTCGCAAGTGCTCGGCTGGAGCCGGAGCAAGCGCAAGGCCCTAACAAGAGCAAGAAAAGCAAGCGGAAGAGCAAGGGGAAACGTAAGAAAACGGAGGAAGAGCTCCTTCGCGAAGAGCTTTCGAAACGCTTCAAACGCAGCGGGAAAGGCACGGCCAGAGACACTCAGACGGGACTCCTGTGGACAACAAATGACCGCGGCACGGACGTGGACTGGAACAATGCAGAGCAGTACTGCGCAGACCTCGAGCTGGGCCGTCGCGGGAACTGGAGGCTCCCGACGATTGAAGAATTGGAGGAGCTGTACGTGGAGGAGCTGTCGTCAGACTGCGGCGGGTGGACGTGCCACGTCTATCCTCCTTTCGAGCTGTCGTCATGCTGTCCCTGGAGCTCCACCAAATCGGGGGGGTCGTCGGCATTTGCCCTCTACTTCGACATCGGCGAGCGCAACTCCAACGGACTGGCCTTCGCGAACGGTACTCGGGTTCTCTGTGTGACGGATTCCAACTAAGCTCAGCACGACCGAGGTAGGCGAAGGCATCGGTATCACATCGGGCGCTGCGTGGGCACCGGACGGTACGATCTATTTCGCGACGAGCGCTAACGGACTCCAGTCGTTACCGCCGGGCAGCGACACGGTCATACGTGTCGCACCCGAACTGCTGAACGAGAAGGTCATCCACCCAAGCGTGCTGCCAAACTCCAATTGGATACTGGTCCAGCTCGGCGGCTTCGTTCTGGGACAAGAAGCGAGTATTGCTGCTTTTTCTCCAGCCGGTGACCTTCATTACGGTCCCCCTAAAAGCTGGACGAAAGACGACGTGGTTCCGTTCGAGACGATAGGAGATCGAACTGGAAGGGATATCTCCTTTCTGAGGCTTTCGGATCCGTCGCGCGCAGAGCCCTTGCTAGAGACGGCGTATAGCGAGCACCCCGCGAGCCTCTCGCTCGACGGCGAATGGATCGTTTACGCATCGGACGAAACCGGCCGATCCGAGGTCTACATCCGGCGTTTTCCCACCCTCAACGACAAACGCCAAATTTCGAACGGAGGAGAGACCCAGCCCGTTTGGACCGCGGATGACGGCGAGATTGTCTACCGGAGCGGCGACAGGATGATGAGCGTGCCGAAACCGAGCCCGAGATACAGCTTGGGACGTCGACAACTATCTTCGAATCTTCTTTCCATCACGGCGAATGGGGGGTGGGTCAATTACGATGTCTCCCAAGACGGGCAACGATTTGCCATGCTGCAGCCGGTCGCGGAGACCGAGCCTGACGAGATCGTCATCGTACTCAACTGGTTCGAAGAGCTCGAGCGGCTCGTTCCCACGGACCAATAGCTCCGAAATCTCGTTCTGAACGAGATTTCGATGTCGCCCACGGACACTTATCAGCCGTGGCGCCGCGGCGCGTCTCCGCGAGCTCGGGCTCGATGCCCGAAGCCTCGAGGGCGGCATCGAGGCCTGGAAAGAGTCCGGCCGAGAGGTCATACCCGCGGTCCGTTAGACCGCTTCGTCGGTAGCATGCAGATTGAACACCGGGTGCTCTGCTGCAACGGCCACGAAATATTCGACTCGGCCGCCGAAATCCCTTCGCTTCCGTCATGGGCTACGCTCCTCGATTCGGTTGAACAAGCCGCGCCTCATCACCGGCTGGCAAAGTTATACAGCTGCGAGGCTCCGATGTCACGTGCGTCGAACCGAAAGTCACATCGGCCCCGGGGCAGGTGTATGATGACGACCCCGCCGGTCCTGGCGCAGTCAAAGGGACCGCGGATTTTGCGAGAAAGGACGGAATCATGAATCGACTACTTCTGTTTCTTGTTCTCCTTTTTGCAGGGATGTACCTGAGCTGCGGATCATCGACACAACTTGAAGGCGTTGCCATCGGTGAAATTCAGCTCGAAGGTGAATATGCTGAAGAAGTGACAGAGGATCTGGAAAAAGCGCTCGCGGCAGCCGGCGCAGCCGTGAACCAATCGAACGCGCCAAATCTCGTCGGGACGATAACGTGGGAATGGGCTGGAGAAAAAGAACACACGTACCCCACGCTCGTCAAGATCTTCATGCAATCACAGCCGGCGGAAGGAAACTTCACCGTAACGGCAAGATACGAAGTGGACGCAGGTGCGCAACCTCAGGATATCTCGCGTTACAGGAGAGAGGTCGTCGAGCGCGCCGTGCATCGAATCGCTGTTCAAAGTCGAGACGCGACCTGAGGACCGCAGGACCGAGGAACCCAAAGGAGCCCTCTCGGGCCGCTTCGGGTTGTCAATCTACTCGGAAGTGCTTTTCTCGGGGATGTAGCTCAAGTCTTCCCGGTACATCCACACTTGGGTCGTGATTTTAGTGATCGCGCTCGTGAACCGCTCGCTGACGGCGATGGATTCCTGGCGACCAAACGCCTCGTCGAGGATCATGGTCGGTGATTTCTCCGCCGGCTTGAAATCCGCCCAGCTCGCACGTGGCGTGATGAGGGAGACCGTTTGCGGTCCACCGTTGACGCTCATGATCCAAACGAACTGGCCATCCCAACCGACTTTCTGAACAGCTTCGTGGTACCGGCCGATGGCATGCATCAAATCGTCATTGCGACCGGGTTTGATAAAAAACGTGTTGACCTCTGCCAAGACCCCATCCTTCAACTCTTCGGTCGGAAAGCTACTGAACTCCGGGAGGACGACGGACATGCCTCCATCGATGCGTAGGAGCGCGTCGCCCACGCTGGCCATGTAGTTTGCATTTGCCTCGGGCTCGAGCGGTTGCGCATCGAAATCCTTCCAGGCGTGTCCGTTGGATGCGGTGTAGTAGCTGCCCAGCTTCTCACCTCGGACCATTTGCCAGGTGTCCCAGCGCCAGGTGTCTCCCTGAGCCTTCCGCCAGGCGAGGTGTTTCTTGAAACCCTCCTCAAATGCGGCCGTTTTCTGCAAATCGACGGTCTGCACGTACTCCAACGCGACGTTGCCCGCCGGCGGCTGTGCAAAGGATACCGCCGCAATGGCGAGCGACATCATAGCTGCGAGGACAATCATGTTCCGGACGCGTTTCATAGCTACCCTCCTGAGGTGCGTGGAGATCGCCCGCGGCACCGTGTCGACGGGCCGGACCGCCACGCGACGTAAGTCCAAATTGGACATACTGAGGAGTCGGATATAACCCCAAATGCGGTATGGAATCAAGGCAGAGGATGAGGCATGCTAGGTGGATCGTCGGAAAAGGGGGCCGGGGCCGCTAACGTGTTACTTTAAGTGCGATGTCCATCGCCGAAGAGCTCGCCCGCTACGAAGTCGACCCCGGACGCGGCTTCCTTCCTTCGTGCGATCCTCTAGCGCGCCTGCCAGCAGCGTTCGACGCCTGGGAGGCGGTCGCCTCGCAGGTCTCGGAGCTCTTGCTCGCGGGCCGCTTGCGCGAGGCGCTCGAGCAGCTTCCGGAAGTCGATCTCGACGTTCTCGGCAGGCGTGACGAGCTCGAGCGAGCCATGCTGCTTCTCTGTATTTTCGGCAATGCCTACGTTTGGGGCGCCGAGGAGCCGGCCGGCGCGCTCCCACGTGCAGTGGCCGTACCGTGGTGTGAGGTCGCCGACAAGCTCGGGCGGCCGCCCATCATTGCGCATGCGTCCATCGTGCTTCGCAACTGGCGCCGCATCGATCCCGAGGGTCCACTGACGCTCGACAATCTCGCCACGCTCCAAACGATGGGTGGGGGTGGCGACGAACAGTGGTTCTATTTGATCCCCGCGGCCATGGAGGCGCGCGGTGCGGAAGGGCTCATCGCAATGATGCAGGCGCGAAACGCGGCCGAGGCGGGCCATGCGGGCGACGTGACGGTGGCGCTCGACACAATACACACCGTCGTTGGCGCGCTCACGGAGATCCTTTCGAGAACCCCGGAAAAGTGCGACCCCTACATCTTTTATCACCGCGTGCGGCCTTTTCTAGCGGGGTGGCCTGGTGACGGTATCATTTATAAAGGCGTGAGCGACGAGCCTCGGAAGCTCGCGGGCGGAAGCGCGGCGCAGAGCTCGCTCTTCCAGGCGCTCGATGCTGGGCTCGGGATCGTCCACGAGCACGACGACTCGCGACCTTTCCTGCTCGCCATGCGCGCACACATGCCGCCGGCGCACCGGCGCTTCATCGAGGACCTCGAGCACCACACGCCGATCCGCGCCTTTGTCCTCGACCAACGCGGAAGTCACCCGCGTCTCCGCGACAGCTACGACGCCTGCATCGCGGCGCTCGACCACTTTCGCAAGGTCCATTTCGAGCTGGCGATCCGCTACATCACGAAGCACGCACCCGACCCCGCGGTAGCGCGCGGTACCGGAGGGACGGAGCTCGCTCGGTTTCTCCGGACGACGCGCAAGGAGACGCAGGCGGGACGTATCGGCGACTAATCAGCGATGTTTCACCGATGCAGGCAAACTCTTGGCCTCCACCCCATTTATGTCCATCGACTAATCAGCAATCCGGGATTGCGCGATCAGCTAAAAGGTAAGTAAGCTGTATAGAGAGATGTCCTCCATCGTTAAGAAAGCCATCATGGCGGTGTCCGGTTTCATGCTTTTCGGATGGATCATCGGCCACATGACCGGAAACCTGAAAGTCTTCCAAGGCGCCGAAAAATTCAACGCCTATGCAGAATTCTTGCGTGAAATGGGAGCGCCTCTGTTCCCCGAGTCGGGAGTTCTCTGGCTCGTCCGCGGCACGCTGACCCTAGCACTCGTTCTACACGTCTGGTCGGCGACCTCTCTCACGCTCATCAACCGGCGCGCGCGTGACAAAGACTACGAGACCCGCAAGGGCGTGCAGCTCGACTACGCCGCCAGAACGATGCGCTGGAGCGGCTATCTCATCGCTTTCTACATTGTCTATCACCTCATGCACTTGACTTGGGGGAACGTCCATCACAATTTCGTGGCCGGCAATCCGTATGCGAACTTGGTCAGCGGCTTTCAGGTCGTGCCGATAGCGCTCGTGTATATCGCGGCGAACCTGCTCCTCGGGATGCATCTCTACCACGGCTTGTGGAGCATGTTTCAATCGCTCGGTCTCAACCATCCAAGCTACAACCTATGGCGGCGCTATTTCGCCGTGACTTTCGCCGTCGTCGTGAGCCTCGGGTTCATCAGTGTTCCCGTCGCCGTGCTGACAGGATTGGTTTCGTGATTATGTTGGACGCCAAGTCACCGTCGGGACCGCTCGAGGCGCAGTGGAGCGGCTACCGCGACCATTTGAAGCTGGTCGCGCCCACCAACCGAAGGAAGTTCGAGGTCGTGATCGTCGGCTCGGGCCTCGCCGGCGCCGCCGCCGCGGCCACCCTCGGGGAAGCGGGCTACAACGTGAAGTGCTTCTGCTTCCAGGACAGCCCGAGACGCGCGCATTCGATCGCGGCCCAAGGCGGCATCAACGCCGCAAAGAACTATCGCAACGACGGCGACAGTACGTTCCGGCTCTTCTACGACACGATCAAAGGCGGCGACTTCCGCTCCCGCGAATCCAACGTCTACCGTCTCGCCGAAGTCAGCGTCGAGATCATCGACCAGGCGGTCGCGCAAGGCGTCCCCTTCGCGCGTGAATATGGCGGGCTCTTGGACAACCGCTCCTTTGGCGGTGCCCAGGTCGCGCGGACGTTCTACGCGCGAGGACAAACGGGACAACAACTTTTGCTCGGCGCTTATCAAGCTCTGGCACGCCAAATCGAGGCGGGAACGGTCCAGATGTTCACGCGCACCGAGATGCTCGACGTGGTCGTCGAAGACGGCCGAGCGAAGGGCATCGTGACGCGGGACCTCGTGAGCGGTGAGATCTCCTCGCACGCCGCCCACGCTGTCGTGCTCGCCAGCGGCGGCTACAGCAACGTCTACTTTCTTTCGACCAACGCGAAAGCGTGCAACGTCACGGCAGCGTGGAGGGCGCATCGCCGCGGCGCGCTCTTTGCGAATCCTTGCTTCACGCAAATCCACCCGACCTGCATCCCGCAATCAGGCGAGTACCAAGCGAAGCTCACACTGATGAGCGAATCGCTCCGAAACGATGGCCGTATCTGGGTCGCGAAAGAAGCGGAGGACAACCGCCGCGCCCGCGACATTCCAGAGCGCGAGCGGGACTACTATCTCGAGACGCGCTATCCGAGCTTTGGGAACCTCGTTCCTCGCGACGTGGCCTCGCGCAACGCTAAAGGCGTCGTCGACGAAGGCCGGGGCGTGGGCCCGTTGAAGAACGGCGTTTACCTCGACTTCTCCGACGCCATTGGACGCCTGGGCCGCGACGCCATCGAAGAGAAATACGGAAACCTCTTCGAGATGTACGAGCGCATCACGGGAGAAAATCCCTACGAAGCTCCGATGCGCATCTATCCCGCGCCTCACTACACGATGGGCGGCCTCTGGGTTGACTACAACTTGATGAGCAACGTCGATGGACTCTTCGTCATCGGCGAAGCCAATTTCTCCGATCACGGGGCAAACCGCCTCGGAGCGAGCGCGCTCATGCAAGGCCTCGCGGACGGCTACTTCATCGTGCCTTATACGATCGCGAGCTACCTCGCTCCGCATCTCGGTGAGACCGTGACGGCTGGTGGAGCGGCGTTCCAGCAGACCGAGAAAGAAGTGTCCGAACGGCTCGCGAGATTCATGCAAGCAAGCGGCAAGCGTACGGTGGATACGTTCCATCGCGAGCTCGGCCAAATCGTGCGCGACGAATGCGGGATGTCACGGAGCAAGGCAGGGCTTACGCGCGCGCTCCAGAAAATTCCCGTTTTGCGCGAAGAGTTTCACGCCAACTTGAACCTCGCGGGAAACGGCGAAGGGTTGAACATGTCGCTCGAGCGCGCAGGCCGCGTCGCCGATTTCTTCGAGCTCGCGGAGCTCATGTGCATCGACGCGCTCGACCGCGAAGAGTCCTGCGGGGGCCATTTCCGGGAAGAATCCCAAACGAGTGACGGCGAGGCCTTGCGCGACGACGAGAACTTCACCCACGTCTCCGCTTGGGAGCACACGGGAGACGCCTCGTCCCCCATTCTTCACAACGAGCCCCTCGAGTTCGAAGCCGTGCAGCTCACCCAAAGGAGCTATAAGTAATGAAGTTGACCCTGAAAGTCTGGCGCCAGGAGACGAAGGACGCTCCGGGAGCGCTTCAGACCTACGAGGTCGACGACATCAGCCCAGACTATTCCTTCCTGGAAATGCTGGACATGCTGAACGAGCGCCTCGAAGAACAAGGCCAGCGTCCGGTCGCTTTCGACCATGACTGCCGCGAAGGGGTTTGCGGCGCGTGCAGCATGATGGTGGACGGCCAAGCGCACGGGCCGCAAGCGCGCACAACCACGTGTCAGCTCCACATGCGCGAGTTCACAGACGGCGACACGATTGTCATCGAGCCGTGGCGCGCGACCGCTTTTTCGATCGTGCAGGACTTGATGGTCGACCGGTCCGCCTTCGACCGCATCATCCAAGCGGGCGGCTTCATCTCCGTCAATACCGGCAGCGCCCCCGAAGCCAACTTGATGCCGATCCCGAAAGACGTTGCCGACGACGCTTTCGACGCCGCCACTTGCATCGGCTGCGGCGCCTGCGTCGCACAATGTCCCAATGGCGCCGCGCAGCTCTTCACCGCCGCGAAAATCGGCCATCTCAGTCTTCTCCCCCAAGGACAGGCGGAGCGTGACACGCGCGCGGTCAGCATGGTCGAGCAGATGGAGTCCGAGCTCTTCGGCAGCTGTTCCAACTTCCGCGAATGCGAAGCGGTCTGCCCGAAAGCGATCAGCATCGACTGGATCGCGCGGATGAATCGGGATTACTTGAGAGCCAAGCTCAAGGGTGTGACCCGCCGTTAGAACATTCTCACAATCTGGAACCAGTAACGCTCAGCTTTCGGAGTCCTCCGATAGGGCTTCAACATCGATCAAATCTTGAGGCCGAGCGACGCGTCGTTTGTTCTCGATGAGGTCGGGCTTCGACAGAATACCGATCTCGCAGTCCCCGTATTCCGTTATATCTCGCCGTGGCCAAGCTTCCTCGAAGTCGACACCCACGAGGCTAGTGCTAGTAGCGTACGTCAGCGGCGTTGAATTCGGAGAACAGTTCTCTGAAGTCGGGGTTGACCGCCATTACGCCCTTTCAGTACATCTGCCTCGAGGACCATCTCCCACAAGGCACTTAGCCTGGCCTGTGGTCCGACACGCTGCCAGAAGTCTCTGTCGAAAGCGCGCTCTTCTTTTCCTTGGCGTACGAGGCGGACCTCGATCTTTCGCGCAACTCTAGGTTCAGGAGCCATCTACCTTCATTATAAACGTTATCGTCCAAGCCGTGATCTAGGCTACAAGTAATTGAGGTGGACCTCGAAAGCCCGCCAGAAGACGAAGGACGCTTCGGGCGAGCTTCAGACCTTGATAGACTGTCCCACTTCCGCGAATGCGAAGGTTTCCCCGAAGGCGATCAGCATCGACTGGATCCTCCGACGAATTGGGATTATTTGAGAGCCACGCTCAAGGGCGTGACGCGCCGTTAAGTTACTTGATCGACATCGCTCGCGAGCCTCACGAGCTCACCGGGTTTAAATCTGGAATCAGGGGCTCGAGATCCTGAAACCGATTGGTGGGTGCTTGCAAGATGACGATGCTGATCTCGAAGCGTTCGAGATTCTGCTGCGCTCCAAGGGTTCTGATCGACGGTCACAAACACGTCGAACTCATCCGCGGCCAACCCAAGAAGCTCCCCGTTGCTCGTGCCCGACCAGCCAACATCTGAGACGGTCGCTACGTCGTAACCAACTATCGAACGCCTGAGCCGGCGCGGCAAACATTCGTCAAGCAGCACCCGCATCCTGGAGCAGTGCCTCCTTGGCTATTTGCAGCGCGGCAACGGCCTGCTCCCGGGATACGGTCGGAAAGTCTTGAAGAAAGACGTCCAGACTATCACCAACCTCCAGGTAATCGATCAGCGTGTTGACGGGTACCCGGGTCCCGTTGAACACAGGGGCTCCACCAAGGATTTCCGGCGATCGGGTTACCACGGGTGCCTCACCGCTCATGATCAAATCTCCCACTCTAAACTGATTAGATGCCAAATTCTTTCTCGGAGCGTTTCTGGTAGCGGCGCTCCCTCGGTTTTGACGCCAGAGACGATGGGCCTTCCGGGCGCGCTTCAGACCTACCAGGTCGACGACGTCAGCCCAGGCTATTCCTCGCTGGAAATGCGGGACATGCTGAACGAGCGCCTCGAAGAACCCGGCCAGCGTCGGGTCGGCTTTCCACCTTGATGGCGCGATGGAATTTCGACCAGGACCTGGTAACCACCGACTCGCGTTCACCAGCTAGCATGCGCGAGAATCCGTCCGTGACCGAGACTGCAAGATACCGACGAGAACGGAATCAGTCTCGGCGGACGCCGTCAAGAGGTCTACACCGTGCGGTTCGGCGCACAGGAGCTTTGGGGTGAGCGCGGGTCGGCGCGCGACTCCGTCTACGTCGAGATGTGGGAGGACTATCTTGAGCCGGTCTGATCGCGCGGTCGACGTGGAGCGGCTCGACGCGCTGCCTCCTCTGCCTCGAGACGAAGAGGGCCCGGTATTCGCCGAGCCGTGGCAAGCGCAAGCATTCGCGCTTGCCGTCAAGCTCTCCGAGCAGGGCCACTTCACCTGGAAGGAGTGGGCGGGTGAGCTCGCGGTCGAGCTGAAAGCCGCGGCCGATCGCGGCGAGCAGGACGACGGCTCGCGCTACTACCACCATTGGGTCGCGACCCTCGAGCGTCTTGTCACGGCGAAAGGGCTGGCAGACTCTCCCGAGCTCGACGCTCGCAAGGAGGCGTGGGCCGATGCCTATCGTCACACGCCGCACGGCAAGCCGGTGTTACTCCCACCGACGTGATTCCGCCGCCTCGAGTTAGCACTCGACGGGTGCCTCATTCATCCTGTATAGGCGGCGCCGTCAATGTCGCCGCCGTCGTCATCACCTGCAGCCAATCATCCACCCGTCGAGACCCCGAAGAGCTCACCCACGATTCTGCAACCCGCTCGTCCTGCGATCTTCAATTTCAGGTTCTCGGCCGACAAGGAATTCAAGGATAAGTTCGTGCGGCTCGCCGAAGTAATGGGCGTCGAGAACGCTCAGAAGAACATGACCGAGATCTTGGGGACGGCGCTCGACATCGCGCTCGAGAAGAAAGACCCAAAGAAGAAGCTCGAGCGGCGCAGAAAGAGGCAAAGCGGCGCCACAGCTACATCTCGTTTAAACGAGGTCACGGAAAAAGACGAGCCGACCAAGTCTCGCTACATTGCGTCGGAAGTTTCAGAGCGCGTTCACGAGAGGGATGGGTACCAATGCGCCTATGTGGGACTAGATGGTAGGAGATGTACGGCGCGGGTGGGGTTGCAAATCGACCACAAGAAGCCTTTTGGTATTTTTCGAAGTAACGATGAAGCCGACCTCAGAATCCTCTGCGCCTCGCATAATCTATTGGAGGCGGAGCGCGTTTACGGCCCGGCGTTCATCCACCAAAAGATTGCTGAACAACGGAAGTCTCGTTCCCCGTGAAAGGCCCGCACTTCCGGTGGGCTAGAACTCGGGCAGCGTTCGTGGAAGCGCGCGACGCGAGCTCGATGTCGGCGAGACCGAGATCCCCCGAGACGATTCCTCAGTTTCCTGCTTCTTCTTTGCGAGTCGGGTTCGAGCACCGTAACTCCCTAGAGCACCCAATTTTTTCTCACGTCCACATTTGCGACCAGCAGTGTGGCTTGGACGCCGCACGTGGAGAAAATCTACTCGTGCTCCTGACGTTCGAAGAACACCTCTGGGTTGTAGCGTTTCTTCCACGCTTCGTAGGGCGAGCCGGGAGCAGGATGCCCCACGAAGACCATCAACAGCGTGTTGGGGAAGGTTTCGAGATAGGTGTAGAGGAGGGTGAGGACGAAAACCGCGGGCACCGGCGCCGCCTCGATCATGAGCAACGACGCGACGCCGATCGCTCGTACTACGTGAACGATTACCTCACGTGCTACAGCGCCGTCGCGCGGAACCACTTCCCGCTCGGCATGCCATCGGCCTCGGACCGAGAGCACGGCCGCGCCCACCATGACGGCGAATGCCAGAACCGTCAGCCAGGAGCCGACGAACGCTCCCTGGAGTACATCGACGAACAAGGACCAGCGCGCCACAAGACCCAAATAGTAGGGGAGCCCCAGGAGAGCCATCAACACCATCCAAGCCACGGCGAAATCCCGGCGTGAGAGTGCGATGATTGGCGGGTCCAGGCTCGCCCGATGAGTCAGCAAGGCGACGGTCAGCCCGAGCGCAACGAGCCCGTCGAGCCAGAGACTCCACAGAGTGAGCCCGGCGGACCAGCCCAAAACGGTGACCCCCGCGAGCGGCATCAAGTTGTGCACGATCGAGGCAAGGCGGTCGTCTTTCAGCTCCCACTCGCGAAGGTGAAAGGCCTGCAGCTCGGACCGCGATAGCGGCCGCGCAACGTTCGCATTGGAATCCCGCATCGGTGACCAAAGCATAAACTATCATTCCGAAACTCGGGCAATCAAGAACCCAGGCAGTTTACGCTCGACGGATGCCTTGTTCATCCTGTATATCTATGCGCATGCTCACATCGCTCACAATCACAAATAACTCGAAACCTCGACGAAACACCAGCTTGGCGCTTGTTTTCGCCTTAATGCTGCCCTGGGTGCTCGTCGGGGCCAGCCTAGCCGCAAAAGACCGCCCGATTGCGAAAGCCGAGACCGTCGGCATGTCTTCCGAGCGGCTGGCTAAATTGAGTGCCGCTCTTGACGGGTACGTCGAGCGGGACAAGCTTGCCGGCGCCGTCGTCGTCATCATGCGCCGCGGTGAGGTCGTCTTTCACCAGGCGTTCGGGCAGCGTGATCGTGCAGAACGTGACGCGATGGAGACGAGCGATATTTTTCGCATCGCTTCGCAGTCCAAGGCGCTGGTATCGGCGGCGATCATGATCCTCCAAGAGGACGGAAAGCTCTTGATCTCGCACCCGGTCAGTCGCTACTTGCCGTCCTTCGAGAAAACGACGGTCGCGGAAGACCGTGACGACGGCCGCTACGAGATCGTGCCGGCGAAACGCTCGATCACGCTTCGCGATCTGCTCACCCACACCGCCGGTGTCAGCTACGGAAATGGTCCGACGAGCCATCTATGGGAGAAGGCAGAGATTCAAGGTTGGTACTTCGCGCATCGGAGCGAGCCGGTGCGAGCCACCATCGACCGATTAGCGGCTCTCCCCTTCGACGCCCACCCCGGTGAGAAGTTTATCTACGGATATTCCACCGATATTCTCGGCGCCGTCGTCGAAGCCGCCTCGGGCAAGCCGCTCGATCAGTTCCTACAAACGCGCCTGTTCGATCCACTCGGCATGAGCGACACCCACTTCTATTTGCCAACGGACCAAGCGGACCGATTAGCGGTCGTGTACTCCGCTACCGAAACGGGCCTGGTCAAAGCACCCGATCCGGGACACATGGTGGGACAGGGGCATTACGTGAACGGGCCGAGACAAAGCTTTTCGGGTGGCGCCGGGCTTCTTTCGACGGCCGGAGACTACGCGCGTTTCCTCCAGATGATGCTCGGCGGTGGCGAGCTCGACGGAAAACGCGTGCTTGCCCGCAAGACCGTGGAGTTGATGACGACCAACCATGTCGGCGACAAACTCGCCTGGCGAGGGGGAGTCGGGTTCGGCCTGGGATTTCAAGTGGTCCTCGATGTAGGAGCCACGGGTGAGCACGGCTCGGTTGGAGAGTTCGGCTGGGGCGGCGCTTATCACTCGACCTATTGGGTCGATCCCAAGGAGGAGCTGGTCGTGGCCTACATGACGCAGTTGATCCCAGCCGGAGGCCTTGACGACCACCAGACTCTGCGTGCGCTCGTGTACTCGGCGATCGTCGACTAGCCGCCGGACGATGAGCCTAACGCTATGACGTATCCATCTGTCCAAGAGTAACGGGCGAATTCTCTACGACGCTGTTACTCGTGGAAACAAACTTGGTCTCATGCTCCTCAATGATTCGGTGTCTAGTAATAGCAACGACCCGTCCGCGGCCGCCGATGCAGGAAACGGATACCTGATGCGCAACGGGTACACTGTGGTTTGGTCGAGCTGGCAGGGCGACGTTCCTCCCGGTGAGATGCGCATGCGGCTCGAGGTACCCGTGCTCAAAGAAGAAGGCCGAATGGTTTTCGACGGCATCATCCCTCATGTGGCCGGCTCACGGAAAACATTCGTAAATCACCGTTGGGCTCAACCAGGCCGCTTTTCCCAGCAGCATTCGGCACATCTCACTCCCGGCGATCAGCGCCCCTTTACCTACCGTGTAATGACGGACGCTCTCACGGGAAAACGAGATGGAATCATGGCTCGATGTCAGCAGTCCAACAACTGCCCAACGATGTTTCGACCGATGCCGCGGGACGAGATTCTATCCCAAGGACGCAGGTTATGCACGGTCGAGACCCTACAGCCGCGCTCGCTTGCGTGGCGAGACTTCGAAGGTGTTTCGATTCCTGTGCGTACAACCCGCGCAAAGACGGAGGCTCGAAAAAGTCCATGTTGTAAAGAATGTCAGGGCGCCCGTCTATATGTATCAGACTTATATCTGGCGCAAGCGTGGTCATTGTAATCGCAACGTCGCTGAATGGTATGCGCAGATCGACGACTCGAAGTTGTTTCTGAGCGTCTTGACGATCGGTGAGATTCGACGCGGGATCGAGAACATTCGTCGTCGAGACAAGAACGCGGCTTCCGCGCTCGAGGCGTGGCTCGCGGCCTTGGTCGCGCTACATGCGTCGCGTATCCTTCCTGTCACGCGGCCGATCGCGGAGGAATGGGGCCGCATGTGCTCTTCGGATCCTTTGCCCGTCGTGGATGCCCTGCTCGCGGCGACCGCCAAATTGCACGGGCTAACATTCGTGACCCGCAACATCGGTGACGTTATAGCGACTGGTGTGCCTCTTCTCAACCCCTTCGAACCGATGCATCCGTCTTGATCGAGAACGCCGGTGGAAATCTTAAGGAAATCCGACTACAACTCAAAGAAGAGGCTGCTATTTTTTTTAGAAAGGGCTTGACACTTGACACGGATTAGGAACTCTATCCCGCCCGCACCAATGGACTCGACGACTTCGTACGGACCGAGGGTCGTGCCAGCGCTCAAACCCATAAGGGCTCGACTCTCATGTTTCCAAACACACGGGCGCCCACTTTGGTTTCGCCCCAGACAAGCTGTTTCGACTGGAGCCGTGGACACGAGATTCTATCTCAGTATCCGTTGTGGAGTTTCACGGAACCAGCCGCGGGCGACGGGAATACCCTAACGAAAGGAGTGCGGTCCGCAGTAAAATGGGGCCGTTGGATAGGACTTTGAAGCGAAACCGGGAGGAACAGCAATCGGACGGCCCTGATTCCGCCGCGGCAGCCACCGCCCCGCTGCCTGCGTTCGCGGAGGACGGAACCGATCTCACTGTCATCCGATGGATGCTGGCGATGAGCCCGCCCTAGGACCGCCTGCGGTGGCTCCAAACCCACATGCGTGGCGTAGCTGAACTTCGCCGTGGCCGACGACCTTCGGGCTTGTAGTTAAGGGCGGCTCCGTCGGTCGTCAGTCGGCTCTCACGACCTGGTCCAGCGCCCACAAGTACAGTCCGTCCGGTGTGTTGTAGACGAACCGACGACCATCGGGCGACGCCGCGAGCGCGAGTGGTCTAACGGGAAGCTTCTACGAAACCCGCGTCACCTTGGGCGGGTCGAAACGTATCAGGCCCCACAAATTCTGCTCGCCAGAGCTAAAGGGAACCCAGACAGTGACGATTTAAATAGTGGAGGCGTCCCCGAAGAAATGCCGCAGTCCAGTTCATTGCGCTTAACGAAAGCCACCTACACGAGTGCGCAGCGGAGTGAGTTTCTGGACAAAGTGCCGTGGTCCAAGGAGTTCAGCTGGAAGCAGATCGAGCTGATCGCGGACCGTATGCAAACCTACGAAGTGAACAAGGGCGTGGAAATTTTCAACGACAACACCCCCGAGCGATACATGTGTCTGATTATCAAGGGGAGCGTGAACATCGTCAAGAAAGACTCGAGCCGAGGGCGCCGGGTCATTACTACATTCGAGCGGGGGCACGCCTTCGGCGAAATGTCGTTGGTCGACGAGGAACCGCGCTCCGCGGCCGCCGTCGCAGCCGAGGACACGCTCCTGCTCATCTTGACTCAGAAGGGTTTTGCGCAGATCCTCCACACCTATCACGCGCTGGGAGTGAAGTTGCTCATGAAGATCACGCGCATGCTGAGCCAGCGACTCCGAAGCACGAGCGGGATGCTGACAGACGCCCTCGAAAGCAAGGGTGAGCAGGAATTTTTTCGCATGACCAGCTGAGCCAGCTGATCCGGGCTATGGTTCTTCCGACGCGAACGCGTATAAGTGGCGTCCCGCCCGCACGTAAATCGTGTCATCAACGAACGCCGGTATCGCCATGATGGGCTCCCCGCGGTCCTTCTCGGCGACGACCTCGAGAGTGTCTCGAAGGCGCAGCACCGTAAGCGTCCCTCTCATCGACGAGACGTAAACGGGTGAATGTTAAGCATATGTGCACACAAGATGCTATTAAGAATCGACTAATGATTTAAATCTCTGCCGTAACATTTTTGAATTGCGTTCGTCGGCGCTTGCGTCTAAAATACACGAACCGCCCCAACTGGGAAGTCCTGAAAGTAAATCCAGGAGGGGACCATGCCGTCAACAAGTGAACGCTCCACGGGGAGCTTCAGCAAGCTAAAACAACTGGGGCAGCGCTTCCTGCGCGGTGACAACACCAGCGCGAAACAACGACCGATACCGGCTCCCGTCGGGGCGGAGCGACGCTCCGGCCGCCGCGTACCTCTTCCGTTGGACGTCCGCATCACGGTCGGCACCTCCGCTGTACGCTTTGCAAGACTGCGGGACGTGAATCTTCCCGGTCTCTCGATCACTCCAGCCGACGGCGTGGAAGTGGGGGATCGTGTCAGTGTCGGTTTCGACGGCTGTCCGGAGGTCACTCCCCCGTTTGCCCTCGTCGCCATCGCGCGCCGGATCTTACCGAGTAAACCAGGTGAGCTCAGTGCGGTCGGACTCGAGATCGATCGCGAGCTCACCTCGGCCGACGCACAGAAAAACTATCGCCGCGTGGTGCGCCACTATCTTCACCATCGCCCGCTTCTGGAGGACATGAGCAAAGGTTACTTCGAGGGCCGTTGCACGAGCTGTGACTGGGTCGGTCGCGTCGGGAAGAGAAGCCCCATGTGTTCCCGATGCGGCGCCAAGGTGGTAGAGCTGAGCGCGAACGGGAAAGAGACGCGTTGAACACCTTTCATCTCTGACAACCAGTTTGAGCCCGAGTTGCGCGCGTTGTTACCTGGGTCCCAGTCGCGCCCAAGAAGGGCGTCTTCTGAGATCTCCGGGTTGCGCTCGCGGAGCCTCTCTGATCGCTAGCATGCGCGCTCCGGCCCGAACTCCTGGCTGACTCTCATCGCGGCTGCAATCTGGTCGGGCGGGTTCATCGATGGGTTCAGTGGCGTCCAAAATAATGCTAGAGCCTTCTCGCAACTTCACGCGGGTTGACGAGCTCCGGCCGGACGCCGCGCATCACCCAGCCGCGCACGAAGAGGCCAATCCCCACGCCGAGCGCGAAGATGGCCCACGCGAACCATGCTGGCGCTCCCTCGAGACCCGTCGTGACGTTCATTCCGAACATCCCGCTCAACGTCGTGAGCGGCAAGAAGATGGCTACCAAAATGTTCAGACGTAGACCCGAGCGCACCGCTTCCTCCCCCAGCACCGCTTGTTCCTCGGTGCTCTTCGCGATGTCGTAATCGAGCGCGTTTTTCGCATCCGTACAGAGAAGCTCGAGTGAGCGGACGACGTCTCCCGCCGTGTCGCGGACGCCGATGAGCCCCTGGTCCGCGTGGTCCGCGTCGCGTGCCGATTGGAGGCTCGAGTGCATGTTTGCCCGCCGACCTCAAGATGGGCGCGGCTTCTTCGAGCACATTGAAATAATCCCGCGCCATCGTCGCGGCTTGGTACTTCGCTTCGAGCTCGTCCGCGGCCCGGCTGAAATCGTTCACGTGTTCCGCTAGGTTGGGAATGCCGGAGCTTTCCCCGCTCGACAACCACTTCCCATCCGGCGATCGGAGAAAATACGCGCCGCGACGCTCCCGCTGGCCGTGCCGCGGGACCTCGTGCAGCACGAGCATGAGGTAGCCGTCCGCGACAAGGGCGCGCTGCCGACCCGTCGTGTTGGCGCCGAGACGGAGCCGGATCGCGGTAGGGATATTCCAATCTTGGGGGAACTGCATGGCACTTTGCTCCTTGTTCGAACGGCGTTCAGGCGAATCGGGCGCAGTAGATAGGCGGGAGAAACGTCGAGACGGTGGTCCACGAGTCTCCTTGGTCTTCCGAGATCCAAAGAGAGCCGGTCGTCGATCCCATGGCGAGCACGTCGCCGGTGCGATCGATGTCGAAGCTGTGACGATAGACGACGTCGTAGGCGTGGTCTCCAGGCAACCCGTTCTCTAGCACCTCGATGCTCTTCCCTCCGTCTCGTGTGCGCGAGACGACGACCTTTCCGTCGACGGGAATGCGGCGCTCGTCGGTGTCGAGAGGCACGAACCACGCTGTATCGGGATCGGTGGGATGCACCACGGTCGCGAAGCCAAAGCTCGAGGGCTTCGAGTGGACCTCGCTCCAGCTCGCGCCCTTGTCGGTGGAGCGGAATATCCCGTTGTGGTGTTGAGCCCAAAAGACGTCGCCACACTGGACGATACAATGCGGGTCCTGGATAGCGGGATCCTCGCGCCGCTCGGGCGGCATGTAGTTGGCAAACATCCCGCTCGTGCTGCAGGTCCACGACTCACCCTCGTTGTCGGTGATCCAGACCCCGCCGCAAGACACACCGAGCACGACACGCTGGTTGTCGCGCGGGTCGACGCAGACCGAGTGGATCCCCGGGTCGTCATAGCCGCCGCCGAACCATTTTTCTCGCTCGGGCTCGTCCCAGAGCGCTCCGTTGAGGCTCCAGCTCTCCCCCCGATCGTTGCTCCGGAAGAGCCCGCCGGGTACGGTCCCAGCCCACAGGCTGCCGGGTCGATCGTCGCCCGCGCTCTCGAGACACCAGATGAGCTTCAAAGCTTTCGCGGCAGGATCGTCGCTCTTTGGATATTCCG
>SMYC01000003.1 GCA_004356105.1 Acidobacteriota bacterium
ATCCAAGAAGACCGGGCGGGCGCGCTCTGGATCGCAACGTGGGGTGGCGGGATCAAGCGGCTCGATCGAGAAAGGAACAAGCTCACCAATTTCAGGCACGATCCTGATGATCCGAAGAGTTTGAGCCACGATTCCGTCTTTTCGTTGCATGAGGACGAGAACGGGGTGCTCTGGATCGGAACTTCGGCTCAACCGGATGGTCACCGGAGACAGGGCCGAAGGCCCGGTTTTCATGCGCTACACGGAGAACGATGGCCTTCCGAATAACACCATCCTGGGGATCCTGGAAGACGATGATGGTAATCTCTGGCTCAGCACCAATCACGGCCTGTCCAGATTCGATCCTCGAGCCGAAACGTTTCGCAATTACGACGTTACCGATGGTTTGCAAGGAAATACCTTCAGTCAAGTGGACGCGTTCCACAAGAGCAGCAGCGGGGAGATGTTCTTCGGCGGCCTCAACGGCTTCAATACGTTCTACCCGGCCGACATAGACGTCAACGAGCGCATCTCACCCGTGGTGTTCACCGATTTTCAGCTGGCGCGCCGCTCCGTCCCCATCGGGCCGGATTCCGTGCTGCGGCAATCCATCGCTCTAACGGAATCGTTGACGTTGTCGCACGAGGATCGGATCGTTTCCTTCACCTTTGCAACGCTCGATTTTCGAGCTCCCACGAAGAATCGTTACCGATACAAGCTGGAAGGCCTCGAGGATGTGTGGACCGAGGTCGGCAGCGACGACCGCAGCGCCACCTACACGAACCTGGATCCCGGCCATTATACGTTTCGCGTCCTGGGCTCGAACAATCACGGGGTGTGGAACGAAGAAGGCGCATCGATGCACATTACGGTGACGCCGCCGTGGTGGCAGACGTGGTGGTTGCGTTCGATGAGCGTGGTGGGCTTGATGGGTGTGCTGTTTTCGGTACACAAGCTGCGGATTCGATATGTAGAGCAGAGAAACGTGGAGCTAGAGGCCGAAGTGAACGAACGGAAGAAGGTGGAGGTCGCGTTGCTTGCGAGCGAGGCGTCTCTCAAAAACGTAGCCGGCCGTCTGATCCAGGCTCAAGAAGACGAGCGCAGGCGCATTGCGCTCGAGCTCCACGACGATCTGAATCAGCAGATTGCCGCGCTCGCCATCGAGCTCTCACGCCTGGACGGTGAATGGCCGGATGCCGGTCCGCTCGTGCACGAACAGCTCGTGGGGCTCGAAGATCGCGCGGCGCGCTTGTCCGAGAACGTGCGCCAGCTGTCCCACCGTCTTCACCCGAGCACCATCGAGCACGTAGGCCTCGTCGCCGGGTTGAGAGCTCTTTGCGCCGAGTTCGATAAGGAGAAAGGTATCGCGATCGAGCTAAGCGTTCCAGAGCGCGTCCGGCCGCCCGCGGCGGTGGTGCTTTCCTTGTACCGGATCACCCAGGAGGCACTCCAGAACGTTCGGAAACATTCCGGAGCGAGCTCGGTGCGCATGAGCTTGACCGCGAGTCGAGACGTCTTGGAGCTCGTCGTCTCGGATAACGGAATTGGCTTCGACCCGGCGAACATCGGCAGCGGGGCGGGCCTCGGTATGGTGAGTATGCAGGAGCGCGTCCGTCTGCTCCACGGCACTTTTGACGTTCGATCCTCCCCCGGCGCCGGGACCACAGTGAAGGTATCGCTTCCAGGCGGGCCGGCACCGTGAACGTGTCAAATCTTCGCTCCGCACTTATTTCTCACCGACCTGTATACGGATCCCGAAACGACTCGCCGGAATCCCCTGCCCACTGGAACCGTCCACTTTCGACGCTCTCCTTTCACTGTCACGCGCGCGTTGTGTCAAGAGTCCCGGATTCGAACCGGTCACTCTGCCGTCTCCGCGGCGTAGGCTGCACCGCGTGACGTCCGGATCCGTGAAATTACTGAGCCCCAAACCGAATAATTCCGGTGCAAGCCTGGGATGACCATCTGCTACGGTTTGCGCCATGGAGCTGGGTATTCGAAACGCGATTCCTGTTCTGGATCAGCGAGCACGGATGTGTTTCATGCTCATATTCGGGCTTGTCTGGACGTTCGCCTGGACGTCCGATGCGCTGAGTCAAGAGCCCGAGCAAGAGGAGCAGGAGGAAGAAGAGCAGGAGGACGAAGAGAGCTGGCCGCACCCTCATTTCTACTGGTCCCACGGTCTTCACATCGTAGGCGTCGCAGGGTTCGACCTGAGCCTTGGCGGCGACGCGCAAAACGACTCGGCTGTATACGCGAACACGGATTCCGTGGAGGACGTCATCGGCACCCCGGTCGACGACGGCTTGGAGTGGCGGCGCGCAAGGGCCTACATCTCAGGGCGTCGCGGGACGACTCTCGAGTTCCTGTTCCGCTACGACTTCGCGGTTAACAACCCGCCCAACCTCAAGGATGCCTATATCGGTTTCAAGAGGCTTCCGCTCATCAACAAGGTTCCCTTTCTCCGGACGCTCCGGATTTTTGCCGGCCGGTTCAGGGCGCCGCTGAGCATCGACGGCTCCATGAGCTCCAACGACACGCCGTTCATGGAGAGGGCGCTCATCAGCGCCTTCTTGCCTTCGAGAAACACCGGCTTCCTGCTCCACGGGGCTTCGATCAATCTGAAGCGGAGAATCCGGTGGTCTCTCGGTTATTTGCAGCCGGAAAGCGACTTCAAGGACGTCCAGAACAAGGACAACCTTGGATTTTCGGCGCGTTTCGCGACCGCGTTCCCGCTCCGGAATGACGGCCTCTTTCATGTCGGGGTCGACTTCTGGCACCGCAACGTGGACTCGACCATCCAAATCACGTCACGACCCGAATCTCACATCGCTCCCGAGTTCGTCGATACCGGCAGAGTGACTGCAAGCCAAATGAGGCTGCTTGTCATCGAAGCCGCGTGGCGGCACGGAAGCTTCACCTTCCAGAGCGAAGCGGTGGGCACCCGGCTGTCTTCCGAGTCGACGGGCGATCCCATGTTCTACGCGTTCTACGCTCAGGGGAGCTACTTTCTCACTGGAGAGACGCGCCCGTACAGGGCGGAGTACGGCACGTTTGGGCGCCCTCGGCCGAAGCGCCTGTTTCGAGACGGCCAAGGCGGAAAAGGAGCGCTCGAGCTGGCGGTTCGCTTCTCGCGGATCGATCTGGATGACAAGGGAGTCTCCGGCGGGACACTCAACGACGTGAGCGTCGGTTTCAATTGGTATCCCGTTCATCGTTGCCGGCTGATGTTCAACTTCATCCTGGCCAATCGCAGTGACGCCGAACCCGTGGCGATCTTTCAGGCGCGCCTTCAAGTGGCGTTCTGAGTCCTTTCTCTCAGGACTTATTGGCGGCGCCGTCCGTACTTCTACGGGTTCTCCGTGAGCTGATTTGCAGGTACTGTCTCGGAACGAGGGACATTGTAGTGTGGCGCCGCCGACCGAAAGAGAGTGAAGTGAAGAAAATCAGCATTGGAGTACTGGTAGCAACCGCGAATCTCGTGGCGCTCCACCTCTATGGTTATCACTGAGACCGCTTCGTTGGAGATGCCTCGCTCTACGGAACAGCCGTTCACTGAGGAAGACTCATCATGGCAGGAGAGTCGCAGCAAAGCAGTTCGCTAGACCGTTTTTTGCGGCTGTTCACGGACGTGCGAGCGGGAGAAGCGCGCACCGCACTTCTCTTGTCACTCAACGTCTTTCTGATCCTTACCGCGTATTACGTCCTGAAACCCGTCCGCGAAGCGCTTATCCTCGGTCAGGGCTCCGCGGAGCTGAAGAGCTACCTGTCCGCGGGACAAGTGCTCTTGTTGGCGATCGTGGTTCCTCTTTACGGCCGATTGGCGTCGCGTGTCGTGCGGCGTCGCTTGATCAATATCGTGACCGCGATCTTCGTAGCTTGCCTGGTCGGGTTTTTTGCGCTGGCGCATGTGGGTGTATCCCTCGGCGTCGTCTTTTTCCTATGGGTCGGCATCTTCAACGTCATGATCGTCGCGCAGTTCTGGTCCTTCGCCAACGATGTCTACACGAGCGCCGAGGGAGAGAGGCTCTTTCCTATCGTGGCCTTCGGAGCCTCTCTGGGGGCGGTCTTGGGGGCAGAGATAGCGGCAGTGCTCATCCAGCCGCTCGGCGTGTATCAGCTGATGCTCGTCGGCGCCGGTCTTCTGGTGCTCGAGGTCATGATCACGAATCACATCGATACCCAGGAGCACGCACGCACGGAATCACATCTTCCCCATGCGGAGACCACGGCAGCGAAGCCCGCCGGTACCACGGAATTTCGCGTGGAAACGGGCGAGCACAAGATTGCGGAAGAGGCCGAAGAAACTCCAAAGAGTCGCGGAGCCTTCGCCCTCGTCTTCAAGTCCCGCTACCTCTTGCTCATGGCTTTCATGTTGATGCTCAATAACTGGGTCAACACCACGGGGGAGTTCATCCTCGGAAGCGTTGTGCACGATGCCGCCCAAGAGGCCGTCGCCGCGGGCCAGTCGGGGGGGCTCTCGGTCGAAGACTACATAGGGGAGTTCTATTCGAAGTTTTTCTTCGTGGTGAATATTGCCGGGTTGTTGATCCAGCTCTTTCTCGTTTCAAGAATCATCAAGCACCTTGGCATTCGCATCGCGGTCCTGATCATGCCGTTCATCTCACTTGGCGCCTACGGCGTTCTGGCTTTCTATCCGATATTGAGCGCGGTACGTTGGGCAAAAACGGCTGAGAACTCGACGGATTACTCCTTGAACAACACCGTGCGGAACATGCTGTTTCTGCCTTGCACCCGCGAGCAGAAATACAGTGGGAAACAAGTGATCGACTCGTTTTTTGTCCGCGCGGGAGACGTCTTGTCCGCGATGTTGGTCTTCGTCGGAACGACCTACTTTGCGCTCCACTCGAGCGGCTTTGCGAAGTTCGTTATCGTACTGATATTCGTGTGGCTCATCCTCGCGTTTCTCGTCGGACGTGAGTACAAGCGTTTGGTCGCTGGGTCAACCGCCGGTGCGACCTCGGACGGCAACTGATGCCGGCAGAGGACGCTTGGCTATAACCGTATCGACGCGCCCATGCAAGAAAGCGAACAGCCACGATTTCGAGTTCGGCGCCTTTGCCAAGAAAGCTGGTCGCAAGGTTTGGCAGCTGCTCGAAGATGTCCCGGCGCCGTCGACCTGCTGCCGGAAGGCCGGTTCATGACAGTCGTAGCCGGGACGTCGCGGGTGGCACTGACTCATGTGGACCGGCAATCCCGTTCTGAGTGCAGATCGAAGCGAAAGAAACCATTAAGCCAGAGGTCGCGGGCGAGTCGCGCCTCAGATAGGAGTATGTTCTCATGATAAAAGCACGGCTTTATGTTCGGGTCGCCTGTGCGGGATGTCTCGCTGCAAGCTTGGCAACGAGCGCGGCTGCACAGGATGCTCACTATTGGACGGAGCAATTCGGAAACCGCGCCCGGCTCTTGGGAGGCGCCGTCGTTGGCAGCACGAGAGATCTCAGCGCCACCTATTACAACCCGGGCGGATTGGCTCTCGTACCCACTGCCGAGATTCTCTTGGCGGGGAACGTCTTCACCTACACGCTCTACGAAGCCACCAGCCCGAATGACGATAAGTTGTCCTCGTCCTCGCTTAGATTGAGCCCGTCCCTTTTCGCAGGCGAGATCCCCAGACAGGTTGTGGGGAACCATCGCATCGCTTATTCATTCCTGAATCGACAGGCGGCCAGTTTCCAGCTGCAGAGCCGAGGCAGCGCGAGCGGGGATTCTTTCGGCTTCCCCAATCTCGAGCTCATCGCCGACAACCTTCAAGTCCAGCAGTCGTTGAGCGAAAACTGGTTCGGCATCACCTGGTCCTACAAAGCGGCGGAGCGCGTCGGGATGGGTATCACAACGTACTTCACCAGTCGTAATCAGAGCGTCCAGTTCCTGAAGCTCACCCAGGCACTAGGCGACAACGGACGTGCCGGCGCCGCGATTCAGAATCGTCAGTTCAACTACAACAACTATGGCCTATTGTGGAAGATCGGTTTCGCGACCCAATCCGAAGGATGGGATCTGGGCATCACGCTGACCACCCCGAGAGTGTCCTTCGCCGGAACCGGGGCAACGGGATTCGATGCGACAGCGGTCGGTCAGGATATCGACGAGAACGGGAATGCGATCGCCGAGGTGGCAACCAATACCCAGGGCGACCTCTCCGCGGATTTCCAGAGCCCGTTCTCGATTGCAATGGGCGCCGCCTTCAGCCTGGGCACGGCGAGACTGCACCTGACCGGCGAGTGGTTCGCCCCAGTGGACGAGTTCATCGTGCTCGCTAGCGAACCATTCGTCGGTCAAAGCTCCGGCGAGTTGATCGACACCGCCGTCACGCGCAAGTTGACCGACGTGTTCAATATCGCGATCGGTCTCGACAATCGCTTCAGCGAAAAGCTCACTGTCTATGGTAGCTTCCGCACCGACCGCAGCGGTTTCGACGCTAGGACGGACGCCTCGGCGCCGATTGGAGACTGGGATCTCTATCACATTGCTGGAGGCACGACATTCAGATTTGGTCGCTCGGAGGTCACGGCGGGCGCGATAGTGTCCTACGGGGACTCGACGAGCGGGCGGGTTTTCGAGCCGGCCGACATTGAGCTGACCGGGGACAATGAGGTCAAAGTCGATTACTTTCGCCTCTCGTTCCTCATCGGTTTCAACTTTGCTTTCAACTGATCTCGACCCGAGATAGGGCGTTGGTCGGCAAGAACTAGAAGCGAAGAGTAGCGAGAAAGGTTAGGGTGGGCGTGACTATTCTAAGCATCATTGTTCTGATTCTTGGGATTCTCTCGATTATGTCTCCCTTGGTGACGGGAGCGGCGGTGGCGACGCTTGTGGGAGCTCTACTCGTGGCGGCACGTATCACCCGGGTCCTCTGGGCGGCCAAGGCCGAAACGTTTGGCAGGGGCGCTCTTGAATTCCTTCTCGGCGGCGTCACCGCTTTTGCCGGTGTCCTCACACTCGCGCGACCGCTCGTCGGTCTCGCGTCGTTGACCATTCAGATGGCGGACATAACGTTTGAGTAACGTTTCTCGCGGTCTGTTCGTTGTGGGTGCGGTTTTCCTCGGAATCGCCCCGCTCGCCGCGAGGGAGGTCGAGGAGGTCCGGTTGGACA
>SMYC01000197.1 GCA_004356105.1 Acidobacteriota bacterium
CCCTCCAGCACTCTGATGTTCTCACCCGTCACGAGAGAGTGAAAAACGATGGAAGCGTCATCCCAACGCCCGTACGTGATGCCGTAAGTCAGCCAGGCGTCTGCTGGCAAGAACTGTCCAATGTGCCCATGGTCGAGGTCACCTTCGGCGAGCTCGGTGATGAGCTCGGGAGTTCCGCCGACGGCCGGGACTGTGAGTAGTCCCGTCGGCCCCATCACGTCGAACACGATATCGTCACTCGTGCTCCACGCTCCCGACCGGCCGTTCGATACGGTCGCGATCGACGACGCCGACCCGCCCCGGAGAGAAACTCTCTTCAGCTGCGTGGGGGTGAAGAACCCTACCGACTCGCCGTCCGGCTAGAAGAACGAGCTGTAGCCGCCCTTTGTGTTCGGGATCGGTTTCGCTTCGAGCTCGTTCAAGGAACGGAGATGGAGTTGGCCGCCGGCCACGTAGACGAGACGGCTTCCATCGGAGGAGATCGCGACGGGATTCCCTGTCATGAGATCGACCGTGAGATCGGGGACGTCGATTTCAAACCGGGTGACGGGCGGCGAGACAGCGGCCCGCGGAGAAGTCAAAATCCACACTGCAACACCCACGAGAACGGCGGTCGCGGCGACAACGCCGGCATAGCCGCGCCAGCCCGGGGAGGCTCGGCGCGGCTCTACGGACGGCGCGCTGGTCACCGGTCGCCAGCTCGATGCGCGCCTCGCCGATGTCTCGCAGGCGGAGCAACACGTTCTTCTCGAGACAGCGATGCAGGAGTCGGCGAACGTGCGCGGGCGTCGCGCCCGGCAGATTCCATTCGGGCTCCGTCTGCAGAACCGTGGTGAGAATGTCCGGCACCGTATCGCCATCGAAAGCTTTGTTTCCGGTGAGCGCCTCGTAGAGACAGCACCCGAACGCCCAGATGTCGCTACGTTTGTCGACCACCTTCCCCCGGGCTTGCTCGGGGCTCATGTAGGAGGCCGTGCCCATGATGGCGCCGAGCGCCGTTCCTTTCGGCTTTGACTTGATCAGGGTCGGGGACTGGGACGTTTCCGCGGAGACGTCTTCGTCGGCCGACAAAGCTTTTGCCAGCCCAAAATCCAGAATCTTGGGCTTCCCCTCCGGCGTCAGCTTGATGTTGGCCGGCTTCAAGTCTCGGTGGATGATGCCCTTCTCGTGGGCCGCTTCGAGCGCCTCGGCGAGCTGCAGGAACAGCGGAAGCGCGTCGTCGAGAGAAAGCGGCCCGCGGGCCAAGCGCTCCGCCAACGTCTCGCCCTCGATGAGCTCCATGACGAGGACCTGCTGGCCTTCGAGCTCCTCGAGCCCGTAGAGCGTGGCGATGCCGGGGTGGTTGAGCGCCGCGAGAAGCTTGGCCTCCCGCTCGAACCGCGCCATGCGCTCAGCATCGTGAGCGAAAGTTTGAAGCAGAACTTTGACGGCCACGTCGCGTCCAAGTTTTTTGTCCCGAGCCCGATAGACCTCCCCCATCCCGCCCTTTCCGAGCAGATCGACGACTTCGAAAGCGCCGATTCTTTGTCCTTTTGCCAACGGCATGGGCTTGTGGCCGAGAAGCCTAACAGAAAGCTTCCGACCTCGCGCAAAAAAGGGGGCCACGTGCTCCCCCAAGTGCTCGAGCTTGAAAAGCAAAAGAAAAGGGGATGTGGGGATCGGAGGGGATGGGATTTCGCCCCGTGCGCCTACTTCTCGGAAAAGAGCTCGCTCAATGGAACCGAGATGTCCGGGTTCCGTGTCCGAAGGAAGTCCTTCACTTCCTGGGTGGCTTCGGACGTGTACACGTACGCGCGTTTCATTCGCGGATCGACCACCCACACGTATGGGACCCCGAACGAAAGATAATCGTCGATGCGCTCTTGCATCTCCGACATCCGATCGTCCTTTGAGAGAATCTCGACGCAAAGAAACGGAGGACGAGTGAGGATCCGTTCGCCTGGCTTTTCACCCGCAACGGCACAGATATCGGGAACCCGGAACCGCGTCGGCTTGACCTGGACCCGCTGTTTTGGAACAACGTGAATACCGAGCTCTTCGCGCCGGTTGAAGAGATAAGCGCTCAGTACCATTTGGAGATGACTATGATCCCATTCCCCCACATTGCGCTCCACGAGCGTGCCGTCGACGTATTCCTCGTCCGGTCGGTAGCTTGTGGCGAGGTACTCCTCGACCGAGATCAGAGTGCTGCGCTCCATAATTTCAGGATATCCTATTCCGGTCAACCCAATCGGTGCCGCTAGCTTGCATCGAGAAAGTTCCGGCGCGTTTCGGAGACGTCGAGAACGACTTCCATGACCTTGCCGCCGCGCAGGAGCTTGACGCGGATATGGTCGTGTTGGCGGATCCGAGACGCGGATTGAACGAGGCACGCGGCGTGACACGCCTCTTGACCCTCCATCTCGAGTATCAGATCGCCGCCGAGCAGAAGCTTGCGCCCGGCGATTTCGGCAGGTACGGTCCCACCTCGAATCCCGGCTTTGTCCGCCGGGCTTCCTCGGGCGACGCGCTGGACGAGCAAACCGCCCTCGTAATCCAGATTGAGAATGGTCGCGAGGCGGCCGCGATCGAGAAAGATGGAGTCGAGGCCGGTCCACGCACGCTCTTCGAGAGCCAAGAGTTGTTTGGCCGTGTTGATCGTGACGACGAATCCAAGGCCCTGAAATCCTCCCGACTCCGTCAGGATGCGCGACGAGATGCCAATCACGTCGCCCTTCGAGTTGAACATCGGTCCGCCGCTATTGCCGGAGTTGATGGCCGCGTCGGTCTGGATGAACTCCGCGAGGATCGTGCCGTCATAGAGTCGGTTGAACTCGCGAAACCCGCTGATATTACCAAGCGAGTAAGAGTTCTCCAGCCCATACGGCGCGCCGATGACATAGACGGCCTGTCCGACGGCGAGCAGGTCGGAATCGCCGAGCGCGGCGTGCGGGAGGTCGGGCGCGGGCGCCTTGAGTCGAAGCAGGGCGATGTCCGCGCTCGCTTCGCTGAATAGCAGCTCGGCTTCGTGCATCGATCCGTCGTGCATCTTGACGACAATGGCATCCGAGCCGTCCACGACATGGGCCGCCGTCAGAACGTGACCGTCGGAAGAGATCAAAACGCCGCTTCCCATGCCGCGTTGAGCTTCCTCGCCCACCTGCGTAAAGACTTGCTGACTAGTAAAGATCGTGACGACCGTGGGTACGACCCGCTCGTAAAGCTCGGCGGCGTTTCGTTCTCTGCCTTCGAGATAGCTCGGGATCTGGCGGACCTTTGCCGCCGCGTGCTCTTGCGCGTCGGCAACGGGCGCCGAGAATAGGATAGCCAGGCACAGAAGGACTCGCATGACGTGCCTCCTTCGAGCTCATCCTAGTCGTTTCGTACCCCGCACCGCCATGAAGCACTTCACCCGAAATCGACTTGGAGCGCTACGACGCCTATTCAGGCAACATTCGTCTTCGCTCACTGCTTTGTGCTAGCTTTACAGCACCATGATTGACTCGGAGCTACTCGAAATTCTCTGTTGCCCAGAGACCAAGCAACCCATCACACTTCTCGAAGGCGAGGCGATTGACCGCGTCAACGAGCAGATCGCAGCGGGCGGTGTGAAGAACCGGGGCGGCCAGGCGGTCGAGGAAAAGATCGACGCCGGGCTGCTGAGAGAAGACCGCAAGTTTCTCTACCCGATCCGGGACGCGATCCCCATCATGCTCGAAGACGAGGCCATCCCCTTCGAGGCCTTCGACCAGAAGAGCTAGCCCTTCCTTGCTTCCCCACGTCGTCATTGTCGGGGGAAACCTCCGCATCACGCTCATCGACCCGCGGAACTTTCATCTCTTGAAGCCGCTTCTCTATCAAGTCGCGACCGGCGGACTGTCTCCCGCGGACATCGCGTCTCCACTGCGCGCAGTGCTCAAGCACCAGAAGAACGTATGCAGCAAGGTGGCTACGTGGCGCGCGCCATCCAGGCTCGTCTCGACGGCCGCACGCTCGCGCCCTTCCGCTACCGCGAGAGAGGCAATCTCACTGTAATCGGCCGCGCGAAGGCGATCGCTCTCCTCGGAAAGTTCCGTTTTTAGGGCTATCCCGCTTGGCTCTTGTTTGTCCATCTTCTCTATCTCGTCGCCTTCGAAAACCGCCTCATCGTGTTCATTCAATAGGCCTTCAGCTACCTGCTCTCAATCGCCGCGCTCGCCTCATCACGGAACCTTTTGACGACCCCATCGTAATCGTGTATAACTACTACCCGTACATATGGTAGGTGATGACTATGCAATATCGAGCCCTAGGAAATGCCGCTATCGCCGTCTTGGCCGCGCTCGCGAGCGGGTACAAATACGGCTTCGACATCATGGACCACACCGGCCTCAAAAGCGGGTCGGTCTATCGCGCGCTGAGCCGTCTCGAGGAGCTACGCCTCACGAGCTCCAAATGGGAAGGCGCGCGCATCGCTGTGCAAGAAAAGCGCCCGCGCCGCCGCTACTACGAGATCACGGAGGCCGGTCACGCGGAGCTCGCGGCCACACGCGACAACCTAGCCGCGTTGATGGACAGGCTCGCGCCGGAGCACCGCTAGACCATGTTGAAGCTTTCCGCTTGGTTCATCGAACAGTCCAGGTGGCTCGTTCCCGCGAGACTTCGCGACACGTGGTGTGAAGCGTGGCTCGCGGAGCTTCGTCATCGCGCAGAGGCGCTCGAAGCCGAAGGAGCGCTCGGTCGTCGAGAGCAAGTCGATCTGCTGCGGCGGAGCCTCGGCGCTTTTTCGCACGCCCTCTGGCCAAGAAGTCGCGACTTACGGATATCTCTCTCGTGTATCAAGATCTCATCTATGGCCTTCGTAGCTGGCTTCACAAGCCGCTCTTCACGCTCATCGCACTTCTCACGCTCGGGCTCGGCATCGGGGCGAACACCTACATCTTCAGCGTCGTCGACAGCGTGCTCCTGCATCCGTTCCCTTATCGCGACGTCGACCGGCTCGTGGCCCTTGGCGCAACGTTCCCGCAATTCTCACCGGCAGAGGAGCGTTTCGTCGCCCCCGGTTTCATCGACGTACACACGCATGTCGAGTCCCGCTCCGGACGCGGCGGACTCGAGGCAACCCCGCGCGGCGACAACTTTCTGCTCGACGGCGTTACCACCATCATCACTGGCAACTGCGGAAGCTCCGAGATCCAAGTCGGCGCTTGGTTCTCAAAGCTCGAAGAGCTCGGGCTCGGCTTGAACGTTGCGACTTTCGTGGGGCACACCCCGAGTCGAAGGGCCTCTCCGGGAGCCGACGGTAAGCGACGGGGGCGCGGACAGTGGGTGTCAACCGTGGTTGACACTTTCCGCTGAAGCCGTTTTCCCTGGAAAGCAAGGACTTGTCCGCTCAGGCCAGTCTCCCTCCCCCCGCGCGGACACTCACCGAAAACCGCCGTTGACACTCTTCGACATTCGTGAGCGTCGGCCCAGCCTGAAGTGCTGGCTTCAAGTCGTTGTGCCTGGTGGTGTTGATGGATTTCCTCCACTCTTACGCAAGCTTGGCACGCCCTTCGCCTTTGAACCGCTTTTGTGCAAGCGGCCACAACAACCGTCCCTCCGAAGCCAGAACCAGCGCTGTACCGTCCGAGAAAGCCGCAACTTTCCGGCCTGTACCAACTTCTCGAGACCCATTACGATGACATCAAGGCTCAGTGGGAGGATCGTTTCGAAAAAACGTATGGGTATTGGCGCGGATTCGTCGACAACGTGGTGCTACGCTACCTTGACTGCGGGGTTCCAGAAGGAGGCTTCGCCCGCGTCGTTTGCGAGGATTGCCCGAGCGAATTCTTACTTTGCTTCTCGTGCAAAGCCAGGAGCCTTTGTCCGTCCCGCCGTAGCTTTAGCGAAGGCGGATGCCAAAAGAGCTGCGGCCTTCGCAGCTTTTCTCCAAGACGAGCTTTTGGAAGATGTCGGCCATGCCGTTTGGACTTTTTCCATTCCCAAGATGCTCCGCCCGTACTTCCTCTTCCGCCGCGAGCTTCTCACCGAGCTCGCCCGGGCCGGCTACGAAACCGTCCACGAGCTTATGGCCGAGGCCGTCGAGGATAACAACGTTCGCGCCGGAATGGTCGCCTCCATCCAGACCTTCTCCGACAACTTGGTTTGGAATCCGCATCTACACGGCGTCGTTTCCCGAGACTGGCTTGCCGACGAACGGTGGATTCCCGTTCCATACGTCGACACCCGCGCTGCGGAAATTCTGTTTCGCGAGAAGGTCTTTCGACTTCTACAAGAACACGACCTTCTCTCCGACGAACGGATTAAATTTCTTCGTTCATGGCGCCGATCGATCAAGACCCGTGTCTCCAAAATCACAATCTTTCACTCTGTCCTAAGCTCATTTCCCAGCCAGTACTTCCTCCGCCTACCCATCCAACCCACTACCTTCTTCCGAACACGATTGCGGCGTAATTCCGTCGATTTCCTAGAAGCCTGATGGATCTAATTGCCTAAGTTTTGGGGCCAAGCCGGCGTCGAAGATTCGCAAGCAAAAGTGCATCTGTCATGAGCTACCCTCCTTCTTCAGAACAAACGTCACGACTCACCCTGGCTCCGCCGGCATCCACGAGCCCCGCGCTTGAGTGCCCGGAAGCTGCCTTGTTGGGGACGCAGGCGTAAACGTCGTCGCCGACCTGTTCGAGCTTCATCGTGATGACAACCTCTTTGACAAATTTCAACTTTCCCGCCAAGTCTATGCGTCAGGTCGGGGTCCGACTATCGAAATTCGGCAAAACGTGGTGACGCCTCAGGCTCATGCAGTCGAAAAGTTCCGACGATGGCTCGATGAACTTGAAGGTCACGTTCGAGATCGGGACCGATATCGACATGGCCACCGTTCTCGTTCAAAACCGCGTCGCCATCGCCGATCCCGGGAGTAACCTGAAGAAACGAAGAGTCAGGGCGTTACCACGACAACGAATAGAGAAGCACCGGCCGACGGCCGTACGGTGCTACTAGAGACGACCCGCGTGTCTGCCGGGAATAGCCGTGGTCGAAATCGGACCAACCGTTCTTTTTCGCACCGCACGTCGCTATCTCCGGTGGTTGTTGCGCAGATGTCATCTGCTACGGTTCGTGCGCGAGGGTGTCGGAGGGCAGTTCACCAAAACACTCCTTGTACGCTTTCGAGAAATCGCCGACGTGCCAGAAGCCCCACTGAAGCGCTTCCGCGGTGACAGTCGTTGCCTGGCGGTGCGCCTCTTTGAGGGACTTGTGGACTCGATGAAGGCGCAGTCGCGATAAATAGGCCACGGGTGACATGCCAAGGACGCTCCGAAATGCGTAGCGGAGCGTCCGTTCACTGACACGCATGGCGTGACAAAGATCCGCCAAATGAATGCGCTCGTCGATGTGCTCGAGCGCATAGTCCTGTGTCCTCTTGACGAGGCGGCTGTGGTTGACGCGAGTGAGTTCGGCGTCGCGAGGAGGCAAATCGCGGGTCGAGGAGAGCGTTTCGCCGAGCCTCTCGATCAGCTCGCGACGAACACCTTCGCGGATATGCCGGTTCTCCTCGAAGAGCTCCGGGTTTTGCTCCGCGGCGCGTACTACGCTCCGTCCCCACCGGTACAAGCTCTGCACGAGCTCGATTTCACCGTAAAGGAAGTCCGGCCCAACGCCTCTACTTCGGAGATGGCTTTCGACATCGCCGGGTGGAACGAGAAACAAAATCGCACGGTAATCACTGCCCGCCACGAGCTCTGTACGAATTCCGGCCTTGCCCGTCACCAGCATGTTGGGCGTGATCTCCCGACCGTCCAGCGTCCCCGTCGCCGAGGGAGAAAAAGCCACGACGACCCGATGGGGACCGGCAGGTTGGCTCCGCGAGCGGCCAGGGTGCGCCGCGAAGTGGTACACCATCAGACACCCGTTGAGGTCGACCACGACCCGCTTCACGAAGAAGCGTCCGGCGCCGCCGAGCGTGACCCAGTCGAAGTTGACCTCTGGAAACGCTTTAGAGGCATTCGCTGGGTCGGTGATCTGGAGCACCGTGACATATCTCCTTTTCGGCGCATCTGCCGAATCGGAGAGCGGATCACGCTTTGCCGAATTTCGATAGTCGGAACCCGCCATTGGCGCTTAGAGTATGTTCGGAGGCTCGGAAATGTCAAAGAGGTCGTCTTCACGATGAAGCTAGAGGAAGTCAGCGACAAGGTCTATGCCTGCATCCCCGACAAAGCCGCGTCTGGACACTCGAATTCGGGGCTCGTTGACGCGGGCGGAGGCCTCGTGATTGATACGCAATTCGATCTCGCGCACGCTCAGCGCATGCTGGAGCTGTTTGGGCGAGTGGAGAGAACGCCGCCTCGTCGCATCGTGAACACGCACCCGCACCCAGCTCATATATGGGGCAACCAATTGTTTCCCAACGCCGAAATACTGGCACACCGCGTCGCTCCTGACGGCGTTCAGGCGGAACGGCCCGAGGACCTGCAGCGCCTCCGGGACGCGGTTGATTCGTCGCATCCCGGCGTCGTGGCTCGCGCCCGAGCGCTCGAAGAGTTCGACTTCCGATGGATAGTCGAAAAGGCTCCGTCGATGTTCTTCGAGGAGCGACTCGAGCTTCGGCTCGACGGCACCGAGGTCCATCTCATTCACGTCGGGCGTTGCCATAGCCAGGCAGATACCGTCGTGCATCTTCCCGCTGAGCGCGTGCTCTTCACCGGCGACATTGTGTGCAGGGACTTGACACCTCTCGTAGCGGGCGGTTTCGATGCCTGGCTTTCGGCGCTCGACTGGATCCTCGAGCTCGATCCCGAGGTAATCGTCCCCGGGCACGGCCCCGTGTGTGGCATCGAAGGCGTCATGGACGAAAAAGCTTATCTCGCCTACGTGTGGCTAGAGTCGAAACGCCACTTTCGAGCTGGGCGTACCGCTATGGAGGCAGCGAAGCGCATCGACCTCGGCGCGTTTGCCGCATGGGCGGAGCCTGAACGTCTTTATCTCAACGTAGAGCAGGCCTTTCGAGAGCTGGCCGGCGTCAAGGAGGCGACGCATCCTTCCGCCGCGATCCAGGGGCCGTGGGAGCTTGCCCAGTCCTGGAACTGGCGTCGCACAAAGAGCTTCGGAGAACGATGATGAATTCTGTCACGGGAGCATCGTAAAGGAGTGATTATGGTATGGAGCAATCGATCTTTTTGGGGCGCGGTGATTCTCGCGATCGCCGCGTCGAGTTCGACGTTCTCGGCCGACGGCCGACCCAACATTGTGATCATCCTCGCTGACGACATGGGCTACTCGGACATGGGCTCGTTCGGAAGCGAGATACAAACGCCGCACCTCGACGCCCTGGCGCAAGAAGGCGTGCGCTTTACCCAGTTCTACACTCACGCGAGCTGTTCGCCGACCCGCTCGATGCTGCTCTCGGGGGTCGATACGCATCTCAACGGTCTCGGCAACATGGACGAATGGACCGCCCCGAACCAAATGGGGGTGCCGGGCTACGAAGGCTATCTCAACGACGCCGTCGTGACGCTGCCGCAGCTTCTCAAAGAAGCGGGTTACCACACCTACATGACCTGCAAGTGGCACATGGGCAAAGC
>SMYC01000198.1 GCA_004356105.1 Acidobacteriota bacterium
ATAGAATCCCCTGTTGGAACGTCGCACAACCAGGAGGTAAACCATGACCCTCGCGCTCTCCATGCTCCTCGCCGCCGCCTTGACGCAAGCGCCACAGATAGACGAAGCGCTTCTCGAGAACTTCACTTGGCGCTCTGTCGGGCCCGCGGGCGCCGGCGGTCGGGTGGTCGACGTGGAAGTCGTAGGTGAGTTCCCTTTCCATATCTTCGTCGCCACCGCTTCGGGAGGTCTCTGGCGAAGCACGAATGGTGGCGTGACGTGGGAGCCCATCTTCGACGATCAAGACGTTGTCTCCATCGGAGCCATCGCCGTCAACCCGAGCAATCCCGACGTGTTGTGGGTCGGGACGGGCGAGGCCAATCCGCGCAACAGCGTTTCGTGGGGCAACGGCGTCTACAAATCAAACGATGGCGGGAAGAGCTGGGTCAATGTCGGTCTCGAGAACACGCATCACATCGGGCGCATCGCGGTCGATCCGAGGAATCCCGACACGGTCTACGTCGCCGCGCTCGGCCACATTTGGGCGGCGAATGACGAGCGCGGGCTCTACAAGACGACCGATGGCGGCGCGAGCTGGGAGAAGTCGCTTTTCATCGACGGGGATACCGGGGTCATCGATGTCGCCATGGATCCCCGCGACAGCGCGACGCTCTATGCGGCGGCTTATGAAGTACGGCGCGACGGGTTTTCCGGCGGCGATCCGGAAACGATGACGGGCGACGGAAGCGCTATCTACAAAACCAATGACGGCGGCCGGAACTGGCGCAAGCTCTCGGAAGGATTGCCGGAGAGCGAGAAAGGGCGTATCGGGATCGCGGTCTCTAGGAGCGATCCCGCCACCGTCTATGCGATCGTGCAGACGCTCACAACGGTACCGGCGCGTCGCGATCCCGAAGATCCGCCGCCGCCGGAGAAGGACAAGACGCTCGAGGACGGCGGCGTTTTCCGCTCGACCGATCGGGGCGAGAGCTGGGAATGGATGAGCTCGACGAACCCGCGGCCCTTCTACTACAGCCAAATTCGCGTCGACCCGAGCGATCCCGATCGCGTCTACGTGCTCGGAAGCCGGCTCTCCGTCTCCGAGAATGGCGGCAAGGATTTCGAGAGGATGGACATCAAAGTCCACGTCGACCATCACGATCTTTGGATCAACCCCGATAATTCCGACCACCTCGTGCTCGGGAATGACGGCGGTATCTATTTCAGCTTCGATCGAGGTGACAGTTGGGATTTCTTGAACCAGATCGCCATCGGCCAGTTCTACGCCATCGATGTGGACATGCAAAAACCCTACTTTATTTATGGCGGTGTTCAGGATTACTGCTCTTGGGGCGGGCCGAGCGCGACGCGCAACAGCATCGGTATCGCCGGCAGCGATTGGCACAAGCTCATGACGGGCGACGGCTTCCAAGTGCGGATCGATCCAAACGATCCGACGATCCTCTACGCCGAAGCGCAATATGGCCGCATCGTGCGACACGATCGAAAGACCGGCCAGAACACGAGCATCGCGCCGGCGGCACCGGAAGGCGAGGAAGATTACCGCTTCAACTGGGAGACGCCGCTTCACATCTCCTACCATGACTCGGCCACGATCTATGCGGGCGGCAATCACTTGTTTCGCTCGCGGGATCGCGGCAACCGGTGGGACGTGGTCAGTCCCGAGCTCACGACCGCGACCCGCTCGCGCGCGGATTACCGGGGCGGCGAGTCGCACATGGTGGCGTCGATGAGCGCCTTCGCGGAATCGCCGCTCGACCCCGCCATTCTTTATGCTGGGACGGATGACGGACACGTTCACGTTACGAGCGACGGCGCCGCGAGTTGGACCGAGGTTACCGATCGTGTTCCGGATATGCCGGGCCGCCGCTGGGTGTCGCGCCTGGTGGCCTCTAGATTCGAGCGCCGGCGCGTCTATGTCGCTTTCGACGGACATCGCAACGACGACTTCGCGCCACATCTTTTTGTCAGCAACGATCTCGGCCAGAGCTGGACGTCCATCGCATCGAACCTTCCTGTGGACGGCCCGGTGCGCGTCATCCGTGAAGATGTGGAGAATCCGAGGCTGCTCTTTGTCGGCACCGAGTTCGGCGCGTTCGTGTCGTTTGATAGCGGCGAGAGCTGGACGAAACTCATGAACGGGATGCCAACCGTTGCGGTAGCCGACCTCGTCGTGCATCCGCGCGACCATGATCTCATTGCCGGTACCCATGGCAGGAGCGCCTACGTCATGGATATCGGGCCTCTGCAGCAGATGACGGACGAGGTCTTGACGAAAGACCTCCACGTCTTTGAGCTCGAGAACGCGGTCGCTTTCCGCTACCACGTTCATTCCGACGACCAATTTCTGGGGGAGAAGCGTTTCATCGCGGACAACCCCGCGTTCGGAGCCACCATCACCTACTACGTGGGAACGCCACCCGAAGACGAAGAAGCCGAGGCCAAGATCGTTATTGCAAACTCCATGGGTGAGCGCATCCGTGAGCTCGAAGCCCCTGCAAGCGCCGGACTTCACCGCGTGCAGTGGGATCTGCGCCATGCGCCACCCCCCCAGGACGAGGACGAAGGCCGCGGCTTCGGCGGCGCGTTCCTCGGACCGCTCGTTCGACCCGGAAGCTATCGCGTCACCGTGGATCTTCCCGGCCGCACGGTGAGCACGATTCTCGAAGTGGAGCCCGACCCGGAGCTCCAGCTCGACGAAGCCGATCAAAGGCAGCGTACGGACACGGTGACGCGTCTGATCCCTCTTCAGCGCGAGGCTTTCGAAGCTTCGGAGCGGACGGAAAAGATCAAGGACGAGCTCGAGGCCCTCGTGGAGTCCGTCAGCAAGGACGAGGAAGAAGACGAGCTTGGGCTCGACGAGCTCTCCGAATCCACCCGAGCCCTGGCGCACCGCACGGAGCGCACGAAGAGCCTCGTAAACCGTCTCTATCGCGTTGTCGAGAACTCTCCCTTCGCGCCAACGGCAACGCAGATGCGACAGCTCGACGAGCTCGAAGCACGGGTGGCGGAGGACCGCGCCTCGGTTACCGAGCTCACGGACAGGACGCTCCCCGAGCTCGAAGAACGACTCGACGACAACGGCATCGGGCGCGTGCGCGTTCCGAGCAAGGAGTAGACCAGCCATGACGGTGCTCACCATCCTCGCGCTCTCAGCGGCGCTCACGATGCAGGGAAAACGCTTCGACGCTCTCGGCAACACAATCCCCGAGCTCCAGCAAGCGATGGAGCGCGGCGATGTGACCTCAGTGGATCTCGTCCGCCAATATTTGGAGCGGATCGAAGCTTTCGACAAGCGAGGGCCGCGCCTGAACAGCATGATCTACCTCAACCCAAGCGCTCTCGACACGGCCGCCGCTCTCGATCGTGAGCGCGCCGAGAAAGGCCCGCGCGGCCCGCTCCACGGCATCCCCATGATCCTCAAGGACAACTATGACACGCACGACATGCCGACCTCGGCGGGATCGGTCGCGCTCGCCGGCTTCGTCCCCGCGGATGACGGCTATCAAGTCGCGAAACTTCGTGAGGCTGGCGTCGTGTTCCTCGGCAAGTCGAACATGCACGAGCTCGCGCGCGGGATCACCACCATCAGCTCCATCGGTGGGCAAACGCGCAACCCCTACGATCCGAGGAGGAACCCGGGGGGCTCGAGCGGCGGCACGGGTGCCGCCATCGGCGCGGAGCTCGCGGCCGTCGGCATGGGCAGCGACACTTGCGGCTCCATACGTATCCCCGCCGCGAACAACAACCTCTTCGGCCTTCGAGTGACGCAGGGCCTTTCGAGCCGCGACGGCATCGTCCCGCTCTCGCATACGCAAGACGTGGGCGGGCCGCTCGCTCGGAGCGTGGTCGACCTCGTGCTCATTCTCGACGCCACCGTGGGGCCCGACCCGAACGACCCGCAGACCGCCGTGGCCACCGGCAAGATCCCCGAGACCTATACCGCCTTTCTCGACGAGAACGCTTTGAGCGGGAAACGTCTCGGCCTCTTGACATCTTATTTGAGCGAAGAAGGTCCGATGCGGGAAGTCACCGAGGTCGTCTTGAGCGCCGCGACGCAAATGGAGAGCCACGGCGCCGTGCTCGTGGAGATCGAGATCGAGGAGCTCGCAGATCTCCTCGAAGGCTCCGGTGTGCTCGGGATGGAGTTCAAGTTCGACTTCCGCGACTATCTCGCGGCAGCGGAGGCGCCTCCGATACGCGACATCGGCGAGATCCTCGAGCGCGGGCTCTATCACAAAGCCCTCGGATCGCGGTTCGCATCGTCGAACGAAGTCGAGGAAGGCTCAGACGAATACGTCCAAGCACTCGCGAAGCGCAAAGACGTCGAGCGCGCGCTCGTTGAGGCGTTCGAAGCTCACGAGCTCGACGCCATCGTCTACCCAACGCTCAGAACGAAGCCGGCCATCATCGGAGAGCCCCAGTTCTCGAGCTCGTGCAGAATCAGCGCCCATTCTGGCCTCCCCGCCTTCAGCCTCCCTGCAGGTTTCACTGAAGACGGTGTCCCCGTAGGCATCGAGCTGCTTGGCAAGAAGTTCGGCGAGGCGGAGCTCATCGCCATAGCCTATGCCTATGAGCAAAAGGCGAAGCCTCGCCGCGTACCGGAGAGAACTCCTTCCCTGGTGAGCGGAGACTCGAGCATCGACTTTCTCTTCGCGGGCGAAGCGATCCGAGGTAAAGCCCGCCTCAACCGTCCCACGCAAACGTTTCACTACGAGCTCGACCTTCCCGGTCTTCTCGACCGCGAGCTCATCGACGTGAAAATCCACCGCGGGGCGCGCGGCGAGAACGGCGCTATCATCGCGCAATTGGGTACGGGACGAAGCGGCACGGTGGCGATCGGAAACGAAGACTTGGAAGCGCTGAAGCAAGGCCGCCTCTACATTGCGCTCTACACGACACGGGAACCTCGCGGGGCGGGTCGGGCTCAAATAGAGCCGCTACGCTGAGCGACCCGAACGCGAAGCTCATCGTCTCTCGACCGCTCACGCGCCGAGACTTCAATCGCCCCAACCCGGACAGCGAAGATGTTCGAGTGAGCTTGAGGGGACGCGTTCACAATGTCGGGGAGCACGACGTCACCTCCCTCACCGTCTCCTACGAGTGCGACTTCGACTTCGACTTCAATTTTCCATCGGTCAAGGGCACCACCAAATCGGCCCGATACCCGCGGGAGAGAGCCTCTTTGTGAACGACGTGTTGCAGACTTAACTCGCCCTTGTCCGGCACCTATCGTTGCAACGTCAAGGTGGAATCCCTGACGATGTGATCCCGGTCGTCGCCGGCGCTAAATGCGCTCGATAATCTAACGAGCAAGATTTTTCGAGAGAAAGCGTCGGCGTCATCGCTCTTGGGAGCCCTAAGACAAAATTGTCTCATGTAATTTCGGACCTGCCAAGGCGTCGCTCTTTGCTCGTTGCGAAGCGACGACATGAAACGCCGAGTGATCTAGCGCCCCCGCCTGTACCGGAACCGCACCCGCTCGCCCGGAGCTCCGTTCAAGCGGAAGACCACAGCGCCCGCCTCTCGCGAAAGAATCTCCCCGCTCTCTACGCGCAGGCTCCCCCGAACGAAGGCCGTGTCCCCTTCAAAGCTGAAGCGCCAAGTCGCGCCGCCTGGCACCGGCGCTAGGAGCACCCCTTCGACTTCTTGGAACCCTTTGGCCGCACGGCCCGTGTGGCGGTGCATGCGAGCGCCCACATTCCATGTGCTTTCCCGATTCAGACGCACGACCGCTCGAGCGCCGGTGACTCTGGAGGCAAGAGGCGTCAGCGTGCTCGTGAAGCTCGTGTTTCCCAACACCGAAAATGTGTCGCTTAAGTCGCCGATAATGAAAGAAGCGGTGGATTTATTGTTCGAAGGGTTGGAATCGAACTCGTTGGCCGTCACTTCAACCATGTTGGTCACGCTGTCACCTTCATCTAGGTCGTCGAAACATGCCCCGTCTGCATCAAGCACGACGGTGAGGGTGAAGGTTTCGCCTGGACCGAGAGTGCCGATCGGGCACGTGCCGACGTTGAGGTTGAAGGTCGCCCCGGGGCACCCCCCATCGAAGTCAAACTCATTTGCGAACTCGCTCTGGATGGTATCGATGAGCGTGACACCGGTGGCGGTCAACGGGCCCTGGTTGGTGACGATGATGTCGAAGAACGCTTCGCCGCTTACACAGTCTTGAGTGGCCGGGGCGGTCTTGGACACCTGGAGGTCCGCTTGGTTCACCGAAGGCTCCGGCTCGGGTGGGGCGGCTTGTGTGACCGTAACCGTTATTTCCTCGATCGGGGCCAGTAGCTGCACACCCTGGGTGAAACCGGACTTCAGCTCGATGGTCAACCGCACGGTGTAAACACCAGGGTCGGGGTACACGGGCTCGATAAAGGGTCCCGTACGCGTCCTCACGCCGTCCAGCTCCCAGAAGAAGTTGATGGCACCAACCGGTTCCGAGCAGCGTCCGTCCAACTTGATACGCCCGCCCTCCTCGATCACGGGAGGAGACGGAGAGGTCTCGATGCAGGCTGTCACGGTGGGGCTCGGGGGCGCCGCAGGTGCCACCGGCGGCGGTGTCATCACGGCCGATGCGGGCGTGGGCGTGGGCGCCGGGCTCGGGGGCGGAGCGTCTCCTCCCGTCGCCGCCAAAACACCAGCCGTGGCCCCCGCAACCACGGCGCCCGCAACCGCTACGGTTCCAGCGCCAATGCCCGCTCCCCCCAGGCTCGCGATGCCTTGTGCTTGAAACCCGAGTGGCAAAACGGGGATTCCGGACAAGTTACGGATCACGAGCTCCGGATCGCCCCCGGTGAAAAAGGCGACGGCCGGATTACGGCGCCGGCACTCGTCAGCACTTTCCACAACGTTAGCATCGAACTGAACGGTCCGCACGCTGTTGAAGCTCCGGTCGACCATCTCGATGTAGTACGAGACGGTTCGAGACTCTGACGTCGGTCGCGGCAGCGGAGAGGTGAAACCGTCCACGCCGAGTTCCAGGTCGATATAGTAATAATCCGGCGAGAGGTCGGATTTGAAGTAGAGCCGGAAGGTCTGCACGTCCTCGGGAGGCTCGTAACCCGCCGTGAACATAGTGAAATTGTCGGTGGGAAGGCATTCCTGGCTATCGTGAACGATATCGCCGCCTTGCCAAGCCAGCGCCGCCACGTTCCCGGCGACGAAAATGACCAGACCCAAAAGGACAGTTCGAGTGACGGAAAGCATGTTTCACCTCGAGTGTAGTAGACCGTGCGCCGTAAGCCGTCTAAACAGTCGGTTGGGAGGACGCTACTGTACTTCCGTCACGCATCGCTGTCAAAAGGCAAGCGCCTACTCGCTGTGGCGCGCATCCGCGGAACTGACCCTCGTCGCACGCCAGGCTGGCACGAGGCAGGCGAGGAGAGTCACGACAGCGAGAAAGACCGAGACGCTCACGAAGGTACCGGGGTCCGTGGGCTCGACCTCGAACAGCAATTGCCCGAGCAGCCGCGTGAGTGCGAAAGCACACGCGATACCCGTAGCAAGCCCGAGCCCCACGAGCGCAAACCCGTGGCCGAGGACCATCCGGATGAGTCGAGCCCCCGTGGCGCCGAGTGCCATCCGTACGCCCATTTCGTGAGAGCGCTGGCTCACATGGAAAGCGAGGATCCCGTAGAGTCCCATCAGCGCGAGCAGGAGTGCTATGAGGAGAACAGCCCGAGCGAAGCAGTAATCACCCGATGCTCGGCGATCGCGTCATCAAGGATCGCTAGCATCGTCGCGGGCTCGGCGAGCGGGATGTTCGCGTCCCTGCCGCGAAGGAGATTCCGAATCGGCGCGGTCAACGCCGCCGGATCTCCCTGCGTCCGAACCGCGAGACGCATCATGGTCATCGGTACCTGCGCGAAGGCGAAATACATCGTGTGGTAGGGCTCGTCCGCACCGTGCTCAAACGGGCATCGCCCGCGACACCGATCACCTCGTGCGGGATCGGCTTTCCCATATCGACGGCGAGCCTTTGACCCACCGGGTTCTCTTCGCCGAAGAACTCTCGCGCCAGCGACTCGCTGATGACCATCACGCGAGGGCCGTCGTTGTCGTCGTTATCCGCAACGTCTCGCCCCGTTAACTAGATTCGCTCTTCCATTCAAGATCTCGTTCAGAACGAGACCTCGGCGCGCGACTTTTCGACGCCAGTTCCTCACCCTAACCGCCCGAGGAAGGCGACGCGTGAGCTTCTCCCGAGCAAGCACCATCGTCCTCTCTCCACGAAAATATCAAAGTGACTACGAGCACATATATTAATATATACTTATCTATATGAAACAACTCATAGTTGAACTGGATGATGAAACAGCCGAGAAGCTCGAGCGCGTGGCTCCCGCCCGGTCGAGGAAACGATCTCAGTTCATCCGCTCCGCCATCCGTCGGGCATTGTGGGAGCTCGAGGAACGGGCTACAGCGGAGGCCTATCGAAGCCAGCCTGACTCCCCCGCGGACGCCTACGTGGACGCAAGTGTCTGGGACCGCGACGACGACAAGGATTCTAGTGGCGGACACTCGCGGTGAAGCAGTACGAGATCCTTTGGGCAGACATGCCAGCGCCTATTGGTCGACGCCCCGTGCTTCTCTTATCTCGAAGTGAGGCAACGAGCTATTTGAACAAGTTGATCGTCGCCGAAGTGACCTCTACGATTCGAAACATTCCACAAGAAGTGCAAGTCGGTGAGACGGAGGGGTTGTCACACACTTCTGTCGTGAACTTCGACAACGTACACGTGGTTGCCAAGAACTTGCTCGGCGAGCGCATCGGTGCGCTCGACGCTTCTCGGGTTCGGGAGGTCAAGCGAGCCCTCGGCTACGCCTTGAACTGGTCTGAGCTGAAGGTTGTCTGAGTAGAGCGCGCTCCGACGCATCACGGAGACGAGCGGACCGCAGCACCATGGCTCGAGACAGGTTTTCACGAGGCGTCTCCCGTGTTCTCACCCGATGGAAGGTGGCTCGCTTATGTGTCCGACGAGACCGGCAGAAATGAAGTGTACTTGCAAGCCTATCCGGACCCCGGTCCCAGAATGCCGGTCTCGGTTTCTGGAGGGATGGAGCCTTCATGGTCCCAGGACGGACGCGAGCTGTTCTACCGCGATGGACCCCGCATGCTCGTGGTCGACATCGAAACGAAACCGTCTCTCGTGGTACTAGAACCCCGACAACTCTTCGAAAGGGTCTTTCGCACCGACGTGAACGGACATCCGCATTACGACGTCGGAGAAAAGCTCGGCCCCTACGAAATTCAAGAGGCCAGCGGCATGGGAGACGTGGAAAAAACTCGAGCGAGGGCCGCTCACACTCTCGGGCTCTTCGGGGTTCCGCCACACCGCCCGACGAAGGGGCCTATTCGAGCCAGAACGCTTTAAGATCGTAGGAGAGCTGACGATGGTGTTTGATGGAAAGGAAGACGATGCGTGGCCCTCTCACGAGGTACAGAATCAAGTAGTCATCGGCGATGAGCTCACGAATATCATCGTCTTCGTGCAAACGCTTTTTTTTAGACGCTCCCCGAGGCTTTGGGCTTGTGTCGAATGGATGGAGCGCTCGAGAAACGCTCTGCCCAATCGCTGGAAACGACAAACGTTTGGGACGATATCGTCGACGAATCGATCGAAGAACTTCGCGAAAAGTGAAGCGCCCTCGTCCCCGAGAAAGTTCTCGATATCGTCCAGATTCGCTGAGAAGTTCTCTGTAAAAAGCGGCCGCTTACCGGCCATGCTTCGACTTGAACTTCGCGAAGCCGAGTGTCTTCCCTCGCTCTAGGTCGTCGAGACCGCGGAGGACTTCGTCGAGCAACGTGAGATGGATGTGTTCCCTCTCCAGTCGATGATAGTGGTCGAGCCGTTCCGCATTGATGAGGGCTGCGCAGCTTTCACCGTTCTTTGTGATGATCTTCTCGCGGCCTTCGGTCTGCACCTCCTCCACGAGCTCCGCGAGCTGGGCCCGAGCACGAGTGAGAGGCACGATATCTTTCGAGGATATGGACATTCTCTTTCTGTCATTGTAAATTACGTACAGAATTCTGTCAACTAATCTATTCGAGCTCGATACCTCAGCAAAGTGGACACGATGAAGACTGGCCCGCTTTTCCGAGATCTCGTTCAGAACGAGATCTCGGAGCTCTTCGGGGTCCGCCCTCGACGGTATAATATCGAGCCCGATGCGACGGTAACACCAACGGAGGCATCGTCCGCACCCGCAGTTTGACCATGTTAGAAACCGGCACGAAGATAGGACCCTACGAGATCACCGGAGCTCTAGGCGCTGGTGGCATGGGTGAAGTGTACCGAGCCCGGGACACGAAGCTCGGGCGGGACGTCGCCATCAAAGTTCTTCCGGAGTCCTTCGCAAAGGACGAGCGACGGGTCGCGCGCTTCGAGCGGGAGGCGCGAGCGGTAGCAGCGCTATCGCACCCGAACATTCTCGCCATCCACGACTTTGGCCGCGAGGACGGCCACGTTTTTGCGGTTATGGAGCTCCTCGAGGGAGAAACGCTGCGGGAGCGCCTGGCGCTGGGAGCGCTGCCGGTGCGCAAAGCCATCGAGTACGGGGCCCAAATGGCGCGCGGACTCGCCGCGGCTCACGAGAAGAGCATCACGCATCGCGATCTCAAGCCGGATAACCTCTTTATTACCCATGACGGCCATTTGAAGATCTTCGATTTCGGGCTCGCGACGGAAGCGGTCGAGACGTCGGCCGGCGATTTGGATTCCTCGGCGCCGACGCGTGCAGCGGTAACGGATCCCGGGGTCGTTCTCGGTACCGTGGGCTACATGTCGCCCGAACAGGTACGAGGTGAGCGCGTCGACCACCGCTCGGACATCTTTGCTTTCGGCTCGATCCTGTACGAG
>SMYC01000199.1 GCA_004356105.1 Acidobacteriota bacterium
GGCGCCACCACGCGCTCCAACCGCTCGGGCGCCACCACGCGCTCCAACCGCTCGGGCGCCACCACGCGCTCCAACCGTTCAGGCACCACCACGCGCTCCAACCGCTCGGGTTTCCGGACACAAACGCGCCGCGCACCGACAGCGCAGCCACGCGCCAGGTCCAGCACGCCGCGTGGGACAACGAGAGGCACTCGCGGCACCACGCGAAGCCGCCCATCCGGCATGAGCTCGACCGCAAGACCGTCACGGGGCGGGTCCACTACCCAAGGCACACGCTCATCCTCGCCCCCGTCATCGTCCCGCGGCAGCCGAGGCTCCCAGAGCCGAGGCTCAGCCCGCTCCCGAAGCAACAACAATCGCTAGAGACGCCATAAGATCGAACAAAAGATCAATATTAGGAAAAGCGAAACGCAAAGGCGCAAAGTCGCAAAGGCGCAAAGAAAAAAAAGAAAGGAATGCTTTCCGCGTTCGTCTAGCGAGACTTTCTCACCGCCGGAAACCATCCAAGCGTCGACTAAGAACTAGCCAGGTAAACCTGAAAGCTCCGCCGTCCGCATGAGACGCCTTAAGAATGGCCACAGAGACACAGAGTTTCGAAAACACCGAGTGCTCTTCGCTCACGCTTTCTCTGTGCCTCTGTGCCTCTGTGGCCATCCCTTTTGGTTGCGACCGCAGGCTGTGCTGGACGAAGTTCGAAGTGTGAACAAAATCCTCGCTTCTGACGGGTTAGGGCCTGAATCCACCACACAGCTGACTCTCATCCCCACATTGGTACAAAATCTTCGGTTCTGACGGGTCTGAGGCTAAGCCGGCAAGTAGAGCTCCTCTCTTGTTGCTTTTCTTCTCTTTGCGCCTTTGCGTTTCGCTTTCCTAATTTTGATCTTTCTTGAGCTTTGACGCTCTAGCGGATACGAAAGATGCGGGGCATCAGCAAGAGGAGCTCTTCTCGCGCTAGCGTGTCGACGAGGGCGAGGCGCTCGAGGAGGTCCGTTATGAGGCCTTCACGGGGACCGGCGAGTCCGACACGCAGGCGCTCTAGCAGGCTGCGGCGGCGCGGGTAGAAGGCGATGCGCGCCTTCCGAAGATCGAGATCCGCTTTTTGGGCCGCGAGCCGGATGGCGGTGTTGAGACCGCCGAGCTCGTCCACGAGCCCGAGCCCGAGCGCCTGCCTTCCCGTCCAAACGCGTCCTCGCCCGGCCGCGTCGGCTTGCTCGATCGTGAGATCTCTTCCCTCGGCCACGACCGGTAGAAACCGGCCCGAGTAGAACTCTTCCAGGTAGCGGCGATGCCACGCACGCTGCTTCTTCGTAAAGGAGCGCAGCGGAGAGTTGATGCGGGCATTGTCTCCGAGGGCAATGCTCTCGCGGTGGATACCGAGACGATCGAGCAAACGCCTCACGACAAACTTTCCTCCGATCACGCCAATGGAGCCGGTCAGTGATGTTCCCTCCGCGACAACAGCACTCGCCGCCGCCGCGATGTAATAGCCGCCGGACGCCGCGATGTTCCCCATCGAAACGACGACAGGCTTTTCCTTCACGGTAAGCGAGAGCTCGCGGTGAATGGCATCGGAGGCGATAACGCCTCCTCCGGGGCTCTCGATCCGCAGGACGATCGCTCGTACCCGTGGATGGCGTCTGAGTTTTTGGAGTGCTTCGCGCAAAGTGTTGGCCGAAGCCGTCGACCGGCCGGCTCCTGTCGTCAAAACCCCCACGGCATGGAGGACCGCCACTCGTGGACGTCGCCACCTTGCGACGCGCCCGAGCCAACCGGGTGACCCGTAGCGCATATACCCGACCCGTTTCGCTCTTTTGCCGAGCGCCTCTTCGAAAAGCGTGTCGCAAGAATCCTCGTAGCCAAGCTCGTCGACGAGACCCGCTCGTTTCGCGTCCTCGGCCATATGAGGACCGGAAGCGATCGCCGCGGCGGCAGCATCCGGCGTTATATCGCGACCTTCGGCGATATGCCGGATGAATTGCTCGTTCATGTCCTCGAGGATGGATTTCATCTCTCGACGGTGGGGCTCCGACGAGCGGCGCTGCTCGAACATTTCGCCCGCGGATTTGAACTCACCCACCGCATCGAGCTCGGGGCTCACGCCGAGCTCACCGAGTAAATCTTTGAAGAACAGCCCTTCGCTCGAGAGTGCTTGAAGCGAGAGCATAGCACTTGGTGCGAGGACGATCGTCTCGCATGCGCAAGCCAAAAGGAACGTCGCGTTCGAAGCGCCCTCGATAAAGGCCACGGTCGGCTTCCCTTGGCTCCGCAAGGCACGAATGCCCCGGTGCAGGCTCTCCGCTTGCGACCAACCGATCTCGATATCCGCAAGCTCGAGATAGAGCGCTCCGATGCGCTCATCCGCACGCGCGCGCTCGAGAGCGATCTCGATTTCGTAGAACGACGCCCGCTCCGAACGCGCCCACCCGAACCTGCCGGGCAGCTCACTCACGCCATTTGCGATTCGAATTTCGAGAATGGTTGGTTTCATTCTTCGTTCCGGGACACTCTTTCATACAACAGACCGAGACCGCGAGTCCACTCGACATCGAGCCGATGTCGGGAAAACCCCACAGCCCTCGAAGTCGGTTGTGGTTTGGTTGGAAATTGTAGAAAATACTCCCGTTCCATCAAAATAGTCTCCAATCATGGCAGCAACGAACCTCAAAGGGGTGGCCTCCCGCGTGGAGTGGGTCGGCTCGCTCGATGCCGTTCCTCTAGCGCAAGTTCTTCGTCAGATCGCCTCCGAGGAACGAAGCGGCGACCTTCAAATCAATCTCGGCTCCGCCATCAAGAGCATTTACTTCGACCATGGATTCGTCATCTTCGCCGGAAGCAATTTGAAACGCGATCGTCTGGGCGAAAGCCTCATCGAGGCCGGACGGATCTCGCGGCACGAGTTCGCGCTCGCGAGCATTTTGATGAAGGGCAGCCGCCACAAATTCGGACAGGCCCTCGTCAAAGCCGGAGTCATGTCCGAAGAGGAGCTCGGAAAGCATGTAGCTGCTCAAGTCAATCGGATCGTGATGTCGCTGTTCAAGTCCCCCGATGCGGTCTATAGCTTCGACGAGCGCGATACCGTGATCCCGATGGAGTTGATGGTGGGCTTGTCCATCTACCGCATCCTCCTCGAGGGCGTGCGGCACATGACGAACGGGAAGCTCCTCCTAGCGGGCCTTCCGCCACTCAACACAATGGTACGGGTCGCGGAGCGTCCTCCTTTCACCATCGATCCGCGGAAACTGAAGCCAATCGAGCAAAGCGTTCTGCGGAGTGCCGGCAGAGGAGCTCCCCTTTCAGCCTTATTAGAGCGCGGCGACAGCGAACGCGGCCTCGTGCTTCGAGCGTGCTACGGCTTGTATGCGGCGGGGCTTCTCGAGCTTGCCGACCAAAACCAGCGGCGTCCTTTGAAGGTCCAGGAAGAAACGGGCGTCTTCGTGCTCTCTGAGATTCAGAGAAAGTTTGCGAAGATTCAAGCAACGAACGCTCAGCAGGAGATCTTGATGGAGTTCGATCGCCTAGACCGCGCTTCCGAAAAAGAGCTGCTGCACCTCGAAGGGCCAGCGCAGGAATCCGCGATCCAGAAGGCGTTCGAAGACCGCCAATCCGAATGGAAAAAAAAGCGAGCGATGGTAGAAGCGCAGCAGACGCTCGTCGCCAAAATCGACGTCATCCAGGAGCGGCTGCAAAAAGCCTACGAGCGTATGCTCGAACAGCGCGTCCATGCCAACGAAGAGACCGAGCCCGATACCGCTGCAGTGCCGACGTTCGAAACACAGACCGAACAGCAACTGCCCCCGCTGAACGAAGAGTTGTTCGAAGAAATGGGGATCGACGTAGGCTCGGACAACGAAGAGACGGCATACGCTCTCGTCGACACGCAGCCGCCCGAGCCATCCGCGGATGAGGCGTCGACAGAGGAGAGCCGAGAACGCGAGTCGGACGAAGATGCCACGCCGGATGTCATCAGGGCTGGATTGTTAGGCGCAGCCCGCGCCGACCGCGTGAGACAGCTCCTCCGCGATGTCAAGCTGCATTTTCAAGTACGCGACTGGGAGCACTCCGTCTCACTCCTGTACGAGCTCGTAGAGCTCGAGCCGGACGTAGCGCAGCATCACGGGATGCTCGGGCGCGCGATGGCACGCCATCCCGTTATGAGAAAGGATGCGGAACGCCACTTCATCGAAGCGCTTCGGCTCGCGCCCCAAAACGCAGACCTCCACTTCTCGCTCGGGCTCTACTACAAATCTTTTGCGATGCATTCACGAGCACAGAACGAGTTCCGCACGGCACTGCGTATTCGTCCCAAGCATGAAGGGGCGCGAAAACAATTGAGCGCGGGGCCGGGTGGCAAGAAAGACCCCCTACGCGACATGTTCAAGAAGATCTTCGGTTGATCCAGCCAATGAAGGGCCCCAAAAAAAGAAGGGATTCCGTTGAAATCTCACGAGAACTTCGGGGTGCCACCCATCCTGCACTTAAAGCAGCACTTTACTAGATCGGCGTTAACCGTGTTTTTTCTACCAGTAATATCGCCTTTATATACCATTTTTGACTTTTCTTATAGAGGATATTCCCAGAACATGCTTGGTCTCTAAATCCTACCCCCTCAGAGGCTTCCCCCTACATTTAGTGGGTCCAATAGACCAACAGCCCAAAATCTAGTATTTTTTTCTTGACAGAGAATCGTGCTCCGCTTATAAAACTATTTCCAAGGCTCGCTCAGAAAGAACACTAGGTAGTCGAAACTGCTGGCCTCGGCCGGCAGTTCAATGCGCCTTCGTTTCGTCTTTTGGGACGTTCGAGGGAGTGGGGGTGGTTTCGCTGAACATGGGCCGGTTAAAAAGATTTCTAAGAGGTTTTGGCGACAAGCCAAACAAAAGCAGGACAGCGAAACGAGCGCCGTAAGTCGGTGGCTCGAAAATCGAGTTCTTTCTCGCGGCCGGAGGGCACAGGATGGCGACGACGAAAAAAAATGTTTCTTTGGTGATGGACTCAGAAACGACGGAGAATAGAGCCTCACCCGGAAAATCCGGACAACCTGAAGCGATACCTGAAGCGATACCTGAAGCAATAAAAGACATGACCACGAGCACGAACGGTCCGGCCGTCAAGAAGCGTTCGAAAGCGCTTCGATTCGAGCGGGCCTTCACCAAAAAAGGCGTCTCTCCCTACGACACCATTGAATGGGAGATCCGAGACGCTGTCATCACTGACGAAAAAGGTGGCATCGTCTTCGAGCAGAAGAACGTCGAAGTCCCCAAGAACTGGTCGCAAATGGCGACCAATATCGTCGCGTCGAAATATTTTCATGGCCCGCTCGAATCGGATGAGCGTGAGAGCAGCGCGCGTCAACTCATCGGACGCGTCGTCGACACGATGACGCGTTGGGGACGAGAAGGCGGCTATTTCGCGAGCGAGGACGACACGGAAACGTTCCGAGACGAGCTCACATTCCTGCTCTTGAACCAACACGCCTCATTCAACTCCCCCGTGTGGTTCAACTGCGGCATCGAGTCGAAGCCCCAATGCTCCGCGTGCTTCATCAACTCCGTTGATGACACGATGCAATCCATCCTGAGCCTCGCGAAAACAGAGGGCATGTTGTTCAAATGGGGCTCGGGAACGGGCTCGAACCTCTCGACCATTCGAAGCTCCAAAGAAAGCCTCTCCGGCGGTGGCATCGCTAGCGGCCCGGTCTCCTTCATGAAAGGCTACGACGCTTTTGCCGGTGTCATCCAGAGCGGCGGCAAGACGCGGCGCGCCGCAAAGATGGTGATCTTGAACATCGACCATCCAGACATCATGGAGTTCATCGAGTGCAAGCTCCGAGAAGAGCACAAAGCTTGGGCTTTGATCGATGCCGGTTATGACGGTTCCTTTAACGGTGAAGCCTACCGGTCGGTTTTCTATCAGAACGCCAATCACAGCGTACGGGTAACCGACGATTTCATGCAAGCCGTCGAGCAGGACAACGAATGGTCGACGTATTCCGTAAAAACAGGTGAACTTCACGACACCTACCGCGCGCGAGACCTGCTTCACAAAATCGCGGAATCCACACATGTCTGCGGCGATCCGGGCATGCAGTACGACACAACCATCAATCGGTGGCACACGTCGAAGAATACCGGACGCATCAACGCGTCCAACCCTTGCTCCGAGTACATGTATCTCGACGATAGCGCGTGTAATCTCGCGTCCTTCAACCTCATGAAATTCGTGAAGCCCGACGGTGTGTTCGACGTCAAAGCGTTCCAGCAGGCGGTCGATGTCGTCATCAGCGCGATGGAGATCATCGTCAGCAATGCTAGCTACCCAACGCCGACAATCGGTCGCAATGCGCAAAACTTTCGTCCCCTCGGGATCGGCTATGCCAACCTCGGCGCGCTTTTGATGTATCAGGGTATTCCGTACGATGACGAGAAGGGCCGTGACACCGCCGCCGCCATCACGGCAGTGATGACGGGACGGGCCTATCGTCAGTCCTCACTCATCGCCGCCAATCTCGGCCCGTTCGAAGGCTACAACGAAAACCGCGAGCCCATGAACGAGGTCATGAAGATGCATCGGGACGCGGTCGAGGCCATCGATCCCGGTCGCGTCCAGCCAGATCTCTACCGCGCCGCCGTCGATACGTGGAACGAGGCGGTGCAGTTCGGCGAAGAGCATGGTCACCGGAACGGACAAGCTTCCGTCCTTGCTCCGACCGGCACGATCGGACTCATGATGGATTGCGACACAACAGGCGTCGAGCCGGATCTCGCGCTCGTAAAGTACAAAAAGCTCGTCGGCGGCGGACTGATGAAGATCGTCAATCAGACGGTGCCTTCGGCACTGGCGCGGCTCGGCTATCAAGAAAACGAGGTCGACGCGATCGTAGATTACGTCCACAAGAAAGGATTCGTCGAGGGTGCGCCGTTCTTTCGCGATGAGCACCTGCCGGTTTTCGACTGCGCGGTACAATCGCCCGGCGGCAAACGCGCTATCCACTATATGGGTCACGTCAAGATGATGTCGGCCGTTCAGCCGTTTCTCTCGGGGGCGATCTCGAAGACGGTCAACATGCCGAAAGGTTCCACTATCGACGAGATCATGCAAACGTATATCGAGGCGTGGAAGCTCGGTTTGAAATCGATCGCGATTTATCGGGACGGCAGCAAACGGACGCAACCCCTGAACACTTCAGGGCAAGCTGGCGACGCCCCTGAGATCCCACGACCCGTGCAGCGCAAACTTCCCGTCGAGCGACAGGCCATTACGCACAAGTTCAGCATAGCGGGGCACGAGGGTTACATCACGGTCGGCATGTATGACGACGGCTCGCCAGGAGAGATTTTCATCAATATGTCCAAGGAAGGCTCGGCCGTCTCGGGCTTGATGGACGCTTTCGCTCGTGCCATCTCCTATGCGCTCCAATATGGTGTGCCACTAGAAGTGCTCGTCGACAAATTCATCCATACGCGTTTCGAGCCCTCGGGATTCACCGGGAACGATCAAATCCCCTACGCGAAGTCCATTACGGATTATCTCTTCCGGTGGCTGGCGTCGAAGTTCTATTCACCGGATAAGCTCGCACAAGCCGGGGTTCTCGAGGAGACCCGCACAATCGCGAATGGAGAGCCGCTTCATGCCGCTCCCGTCTCGGAGCCGTCCGCCGCGAAACCGAAATCGGGAGCCCCTGATTCGATGACTTCGATGCCTCGGTTGTTCGAGGATGCTCCGCCGTGCTTCACCTGCGGCTCGATCATGGTTCGCAACGGAAGCTGCTACAAATGCCTCAATTGTGGCACGACTAGCGGCTGCTCATAAAGCGGCGTAGCCGCAACCAAACGTGGGAATGGCCATGCTTTTTGGGCCTTGAAGACCGCGCAGAATCTTGCTGGCGAAGATTTGAGGTAGACTCTCGCAGCCATGACGACCGCTTACGATTTCGAGCCACTGCCACCCGAGCTCGACTGTCTCGCCATCGATCCCGCACCCGAAACACCCAGCGAGGACGAGCTTTTGCGCATGTATCGAGCCATGCGGCTCGCGCGCGTTTTCGAGATGCGGCTCGCCTCCTTGTACCGCCAGGGCAAGATCATCGGCGCCGTCTATCTTGGCATCGGGCAAGAGGCGATCGCTGCAGGCGTGGCTTCATTGATGCAAAAAAACGACATCTTCAACACTGTCTCGCGGAGCTTGGCGGCCTGGTTTTACCGCGGAGTGGAGCCGAAGCACGTCCTCGCCCGCTGGTTCGGCAAAGACATAGCCCCGTCGCACGGCCGCGACTTGGGCCTGTTCCTCGCTGACCTCGAAACCTACGGCATCGCGCCTTATCACAACGGCTCGATGGCCTCGTGGATCCCGTCCGGGGCCGGCTTCGCTTTGGCGTTCAAGATGAAGCGCCAACCGAACGTCTACATCGCCTTCACGGGTGATGGCGCAACGAGCCCAGGCGATTTCTACGAAGGACTCAATTTCGCATCGATTCACAAACTGCCGCTCGTCGTCATCATCGAGAACAATCAGTTCGCCTATTCCACCCCAATCCACAAGCAAATGCCCGTCAAGCGCGTCTCGGACCGCGGCCCTGCATTCAACATATACACGGACGTCGCTTTCGGAAACGACGTCTTCAACGTCGTCCGGCACGCGAAAAAAGCGATCGACCACGCCCGCAGCGGAAAGGGCCCAGTTCTTATGGAGTTTCTCACTTTCCGCCGGCGCGGACACGGCGAGCATGACGACGCATCTTATGTCTCGCAGGAGGCGCGAGACTACTGGGCGCTGCGCGACCCCATCAAGCTGTACGAAGAATACCTTCTCGGTAAAGGCGGCCTGACGCCGAGCGCGCTCGAGGCCATAGAGACCGAGTGCACCGTCATCGTCGACGATGCGGTCCGCTACGCTGATTCTCTGCCTTTTCCTAAGCCGGAGTCAGCGACGACTCGGTTGTTCGCGCCGCGATAGCTCCGAGCGCGAGCTCGTCGGTCACCTCGTGGAGGGTGACGCGGCGAAACGTGTTGCGGAGAGGCTCTGACGAAACAACGCCCACACGCAGGTAGTTGCTCGTGAGCCCGGTCCAAAGACCACTCGGGTCCTGCTGCTGCTCGAACAGCACCTCGACGTCCTGTCCAAGGTAGCGGCTCGCGAAGGCCCGGCGTTTCGCGACAGAGAGCTCCCGCAGCGCCTGACTGCGCGCCTTGATCACGTCCGGCCCGACATGTCCGTCGAGCCGGGCCGCCTTCGTGCCATAGCGCTTCGAATAGCTGAAAACGTGGAAATAAGCGAAGGGCAGCGCTTCGAGATAACGATAAGTCTCCTCGAACATCGCATCCGTCTCTCCCGGGAAACCGACAATGATGTCGGTACCGAGACCTATATCCGGAACGGTCGCGGCGACGAAGTCGATGAATTCTTTGAATTCCTCGGGCGTGTAGCGGCGGTTCATCCTCTCGAGAACGGGCGCTTGGGCACTCTGGATAGGAATATGCAGATAGTCGCAGAGCTTGTCCGAGCGCGCCATGTGCTCGACGAGGGAGCGCTCGATCGTCGTGGGCTCGATGGACGTGATCCGAATGCGCTTCAGCTCCTCGATCTCTTCGAGTTTTCGAATCATATCCGCGAAGCTCGTCCCCGCCTGGTGGTAGCGGCCGATATTCACGCCCGTGAGAACGAGCTCCTGATAGCCGCGCGCGGCGAGCTCGCGCGCCTCCCTGAGAAGGTCGGTCAGATCGCGGCTTCGCTCGCGACCTCGAGTGAACGGAATGATACAAAACGAGCAGAAAAAGTCGCACCCATCCTGTACCTTCAGATTTGCGCGCGTCGTGTGATAGAGGCCAGTCCCAGGAACTTCAAAATCTCCGTCATCGATCAGGTTCGAATGAAGCACGACAGGTTCTTTGAGCTTGCGCGGTTTGTCGATGAAACTCGTGAACTTGTTCTTGTACTCGGTGCCCACGATCATGTCGATGCCGTCGATCGCGCGCAACGCCTCGAGCCCCACCTGCGCATAGCAGCCCGTCACGACCACAAACGCCTCGGGCTGACGACGCAGCGCTTGGCGAATGGCGCTTCGGCATGCAGCCTCACCCCGCTCGGTGACGGAGCACGTATTGATGACGACGACGTCAGCCGGCTCGCCCCATTCGACGACGTCATAGCCCTTGTCTTGAAACGCTCCCGCGAGCGACGCCACTTCGGTTTGATTCAACCGACAGCCAAGCGAATGAAAAGAAGCCGTGGACATTTTGAACTGCGATTCGAGTGACTACCTGCAACCGCACACATGCAGCAGGTAGCGACACGAGTCGCGGACCAAAAGTATAGCACGCAGGTGCCGCGTGACTTCCAGTTCCGGATTAGGACTCTGCGCCAGATCCTGTCAGCGCATCGACCAAGACTTCGGCTTGTTCGGGACTGGGCTCGCCCTGTGCCCGTCGCACGAGCGCCAGCAGAATCTCGCACCGCTCGCACGCCTGGACGTGCTCATACACCAGGAATCCCGGCATACCGCCCTGAAACAAAGCTGCCAGCTCGAACGAAGTGTAATGCAAGACTCCCATGACCGACGTTCTCCTCTATACTCACAGGTATAGACGAACGAATCCGGCTCTTTCTCGCCTAGAGGATGGGATTTTTCATGATTTTTCGGATTTCGTCGAGGTCCGCGGACGCTGGAAGACCCCATCCCTCCTGATAGCCGAAATGCTCGCGCACGCTCTTCGTCCGGAGGCGGTCGTCGATGATGTCAAGCTGGCTGGTAGTGACGAAGGACGGGTGAGGATGGCCGCACGCTCTCGACAGCAGAAGAATCTCTTTTCTGAGCGTCACGAGATAGTTCGCAAGCCGCGCGCCCTTCGAGTGGACGTCGAGCCCCCGCATGAGCCAGGCGCTCTGTGTTGCCACCCCTGTCGGACAATGCCCCGTGTGGCAACGCTGGGCCTGTATGCAGCCCACAGCGAGCATGGCCTCCCGCGCCACATTGACCATGTCGCAGCCGAGCGCGAAAGCGAAAAGGGACGACTCGGGAAAGCCGAGGCGGCCCGAGCCGATGAACAAGATCTTCTCGGCAAGCGAAGCCTCTTTGAACACGCGATAGACCTCGGCAAAGGCGATCTTGAAAGGCAGCGCGACATGGTCGGCAAAGACGAGCGGGGCCGCGCCCGTACCACCTTCACCGCCATCGACCGTCACGAAGTCGACGCCCCGCTCCGTCGCATCCATTTGATGAGCGAGACGCGTCCAAAAGGCCGTTTCACCCACCGCCGATTTGATACCCACGGGAAGCCCGGTAGCATCGGCGAGCTTTTCGACGAAGTCGAGTAGCTCGTCCTCGTCGCGGAACGCCGAGTGGAGGGAGGGACTCACACAGTCCTTACCCAACGGGATGCCGCGAATCGCGGAGATCTCCGGCGTCACCTTCGCGGCCGGGAGAACCCCGCCCATCCCGGGCTTCGCGCCTTGACTGAGCTTGATCTCGATCGCACGCACGTCGTGGCGGTCCACCGTCTCCATGAAACGCGACATGTCGAAACCACCATCCGCCGCACGGCAGCCGAAATAGCCCGACCCTATTTGCCAGATGAGAGCGCCGCCGTGATCGTGATGGGGCGCGATCCCGCCTTCTCCCGTGTTGTGCAGGCAACCTGCAAGCGCCGCGCCGCGGTTCATCGCATCGACGGCCCGCGCGCTCAAGGAGCCGAAACTCATTGCCGAAATGTTGACGACCGAGTCGGGTCGAAACGCCTTCGCCCGCCCGCGAGCACCACCGAGGATTTTGGCCGCAGGTAACGCATAGGTCTCCGAATAGGCGTCATCCCCGCTCTTCGGTGAGGGCAGCGGGAAAGCCGAATGCCGGATGATCAGATAGTTGGGCGAGGTCTCGAGATCGTGATCGGTCCCGAAGCCGAAATAGTTGTTCTCCTTCTTGGCCGACGCGTAGACCCACCTGCGCTCGTCCCGACTGAAGGGCTTTTCTTCGTTATTGCTCGTGACGATATATTGTCTGAGCTCCGGACCGACGGCCTCGAATATGTAGCGGAAATGTCCAATGACCGGAAAGTTTCGAAGGATCGCATGCTCCCGCTGCACGAGGTCGTAAGCAACAATCGCGATCACCGCGATCGCAACACCAAGCAAAATCCACATTGTCTATGTCCTTGTCCATTCTACCGCCCTAGTCCAGCATTCAGGAACTCTCTAGACTGAAATTTCAGTGCCATCGCCAGACTATTGAGAGTATCCTGCACGCTGAATCCTGAAAGCTGATATGAAGAGCCATCCTGGTGTCACGGGCGCCCTCGCTCTCGGAGCGCTCACGGTCGTCATCATTCAAGTTCTCTCCGAGCAGCAAGCCCTCGACTTCCTGACCGTCATCCTCGTCGCCGCGGCTTCTGTTTATATCGGCGCGGCGCTCGCTGGCGACAGCGGAAGCACGCTCGCGCTAGAGACAACCGCAGGGCTCGCCTTCATGGTGGTGGCGCTCGTGGGGCGCTGGTATGCTTCGGGAATCCTCGCCTGGGGTTATCTGGCGCACGGCGCTTGGAACATCCTACACCACCGCAAAATCGCGGGTGCGAATACCGGAAAGACCTTTCCTGTTCTCTGCTGGGTCTATGACTGGGTCATTGCAGCCGTGATTCTCATCCGATACTGAACCCGTGCTCAAACGAAGCGCGGGGCTCTTGATGTATCGCAGGAGCGAAAGCGGAAAGCTCGAGCTCTTGCTCGTACACCCCGGGGGCCCCTTGTTTCGCAACAAAGACGACGGTGCTTGGACGATCCCCAAAGGCGAGCTCGAAGCGGACGAGGAGCCGCTCGAGACGGCCCGACGCGAGTTCGCCGAAGAGACCGGGCTCCCCGTGCCGGAGACCGGCTATGCCTGTCTCGGAGAGATCCAACAAAAAGGAGGAAAGCGCGTTTTGGCCTGGGCTTTTTCGGGTGACGGCGACCCTGACGCGATAACCTCGAACACGTTCGAGATCGAGTGGCCACCTCGCTCGGGCCGCAAGCAGTCGTTTCCCGAAATTGATCGCGCGGCGTTCTTCACGGCCGAAACCGCCCGGATCAAATTGAACCCGGCTCAGGCGGCATTCGTGGACCGCCTCGAAGAGAAACTCCAAGGAGACTGACATGAAGCTAGGAAGCTCGTTTCTGGCTCTCTTTCTGGCCGGCATGCTCGAGGCACAGGTGCCCGCCTACGACGCTCTCGTCGCGATAGAGAGCGAGGTAGCGGATGCCTCCACCGCGGAGTCGGTATCCAAGCTTACAACCCGTCTCGCCGCCATCAACATTTCGAGCTGGGAGCGCTCGGAGAAAATCGACTATCTGCTCGTGCGCGCCCGCCTCGCGGGCAAAGACTTCGAGTTGCGGGTCATGCGGCCCCGCTCACGCGACCCGCTCCGCACCATCGACCGCATACGGAGAGCCGCGTATGAGGACGTTCCCGTTTCTGACGTCACCGCGTTTCGACAACGGCTCAGTAATGTGCGGAAAACGGTCGCTGAAGCGCGGGTCGAGCTTACCGAGCCTTCCGCCGAGCTCGCGCGCCTCGCCATCCGTCACCTCGAGCAGCACGACGGCGTGGGCCAGGGTGAGCCGGTTCGCCACCCGCAGCCTGCTGGCATTATCGGATGGTACCGCGATCTCGAAGGGCGCGTGTCGAGCGATCAGCCCGAGCTCGCTTTTGACGTGAACGAGACCCTCGAGGCCGTGATGGGTCTCCGCGATTGGCTCGAGGAGAAGCTCCCGGCGATGACCGCGCCTGCATGGATAGATCTCGAAGACTATGCCTGGTACTTGAAAAACGTCCGGCTTCTTCCTTACTCCGTCGAGGACGTGCGGCGTATCGGAGCGCGGGAGCTCGACCGCGCGCTGACTTTCTTGAAAATCCAGGAGCATCGCAATCGAGGCCTTCCTGAGCTCGAGATCGCGACGAGCAAGGACGAGCTCGACCGAAGGGTTGTCGAAGCCGAACGGCAGATCCGAGCCATCATCAACGAGCAGAATCTTTTGACCTTTCCCCCCGACACGAAGACGTCGTTCGAGACCGACGTCTTCTTCACCCGTCGTCCCGGGGGCAAGCGTCACTTCTGGGAGGAGCTCTCTTATCGCAACGCTATCAACAATCACGTGCACGCCTCGATCCCCGGCCATCGTTTCGACGGGTTTCTTCAAAGGCGTGTAGACAATCCCATCCGGCGTGCCCATCGCGACGGCGTGCGCGCCGAAGGCTGGGGCTTCTATATCGAAGAGATGCTGCTTCAAGCCGGTCTTCTCGACGAGCTTCCTCGAGCCCGCGAGCTCTTCTACGTCGCGCAGCTCGCGCGCGCGGTGCGCATTCCGGCCGAGCTCGCCATGCAGGCGGGCGAGATGTCGCTGGATGAGGCCATCCAATACATGGTCGATCTCGTGCCGTTCATGGAGGAAGACCTCGCTCGCTACGATCTGCAGATCTATCTACGCCGGCCCGCCTACGGGATGAATTACACCATCGGGATGGCGCAGATCGAGGAACTCCTCGCAGAAGAAGCGATTCGGCTCGGAAGCGACTTCGACCTAGGCGTGTTTCACGACACGTTCCTGTCGAAAGGCATGATCCCGATCGCACTCATCGGCTGGGAGATGTCGGGGGACGACGAAGCTTACGCTTGGCTCCTTCCCGACTAGCGACTAGACAGACTAGTCCTCTGTATCAGTAGTTCGTGGTCTAAAGCTCGAGGTCATTTTGTGTGCTGGCGAGGCGTGGCGACGACTTCATATCTAGCTCTAGATCTTCTAAGGAGCCGCAACGAAGCCAGCGCGCGAAAGGGCCCGAGATTTCGACTACGAATTACTGATACAGGAGACTAGCTTGGGCTCCCACTCTCGAGAATCTCCGCTCCCGAAACGACTTCACACTTGTAGATCTCCGCAGTCGAGGCTCGCAGCTCGTCGGCAAAGGAGCTTTCGTGTTCCCTGTCAACGAGCGCAACCGCGCAACCACCAAACCCGGCCCCGGTCATCCGCGCGCCACGGCAGCCCGGATGGCGTCGAGCAGAGCGGACGACGCGATCGAGCTCCGGACTCGAGACCTCGTAGAGCTCGCGCAAGCTCTCGTGAGACTCCGCCATCAACACATCGAGGCTTTCGATGTCGCCCTGGCCGAGCGACCGCGCCATATCGAGGGTCCTTCCGTTCTCCCGAATCACGTGGAGCGCGCGCCGGTACGTTGTCTCGTCCATCGAGGATCGAGCGGCGTCGAGAAGCTCGACGCTCACGTCGCGAAGCGCGCGCGTCGACCTGGCTTGGTGACGCACCGCTGCAACGGCGGCTTCGCAGCTCTCGCGCCTTTGGTTATAAGCGCTCGTTGCAAGCTCGCGCCGTGTGCCCGTATCCATCACCACCACCGTGAGCTCCTCGGGCATGGGGACGCTCTCAATGCTGAGATCCCGGCAATCGAGTAGCATCGCCGCGCCGCACTCCGAGAGCGACGACGCCATTTGGTCCATGATGCCGCTCTTGAGACCGATATAGTCGTTCTCCACACGCTGTCCAAGTTTCGCCGCCAAGCGTCCATCCCAAGGCGTACCGCTGGCGTCGAAGAACGCCCTCGCCATCGCGAGCTCGAGCGCCGCGGATGACGAAAGCCCCGCACCCATGGGTACGTTTCCAGAAACGACGAAATCGAGGCCAGGGAGGGCAACCTTCTCTTGCCGCAGCGCCCACGCCATTCCCGCCGCGTAGTCGAACCACGAGGGCGCGGAAGAAACCGGTCCGAGCTTCCCATAAGCCGCGCTCCGGGACTGTTCGAAATCGACCGAGTAGCCACAGAGTCGCGAGAGGTTGTCGGGATTGGGCGCGTAGGCCACCGTGACGTAGCGGTCGATGGCAACGGGCAGCACGAAGCCCTCGTTGTAGTCCGTATGCTCGCCGATGAGGTTCACTCTTCCAGGGGCTCGCGCGAAACGCGGGCGGTTGCTTCCGAAGTGTTTTTGGAAACACGCGGCGAGCCTCTCGATCACGATGAAGCCTTCCCTGAAGCGCGTAGCCGCTCCGCGGCCTCTTCGGCGTCGAAGTCGCGCTGCGGCTCAGACGTCAGCTCATAGCCAACGAGGAACTTGCGAACGGTCGCCGAACGTACGAGCGGTGGCAGATAAACCGCGTGGAGACGCGAGCCGTCGTGTCGCTCGCCGTCCCGCGGTCGTTGATACCAGCCCATGGAGTATGGAAACGGCGTGTCGAAGACCGCGTCGTAGCGCCTGGTCAAACCGCCAATGAGCTCGGCAAGCGCATCGCGCTCGCGATCGTCGAGCTCGGCAAGGGATGAGACGCAGCGACGAGGAACGAGCATCGTCTCGAAAGGCCACACGGCCCAAAACGGAACGAGGTGCACCCAGTATGGGTTGGCTTCGACGATGCGCTCTGCTCGCCCGAGCTCCTCTCTCAAATAGTCGCCGAGCAGGTCGCGGCCGTGCTCAGCCCAATAGCGCGCTTGCGTCCCCGCCTTTCGACTAGGGAGCGTTGGCACCTTCGAAACCCCCCATACCTGCCCGTGCGGGTGGGCGTTACTTGCCCCCATCATCGCTCCGCGGTTCTCGAAGACTTGAACGAAAGCCGCGCCGTCGTCCACGTGAAGCCGCTCTGTCTCCTCCGCCCAGCTATCGACCACCCGCCGGACGGCCCCCTTGGACAGCTCTCCCAAGTGAACATCGTGTCGCGGGGAAAAACTCACGACGCGACAGCGGCCTCGCTCGGGCTCAGAGAGAAGAAGCGGATGCGCGCTTTCCCGCGAGGGTCCATGCTCGTCGACAAGCGCGGGGTAATCGTTGTCAAAAACAAAAACATGCTCATATTCGGGATTGAGAACGCCGGACGCACGCCGATTCCCGGGACAGATATAACACTCCGGGTCGTAGGAAGAGGTAGACGGACGGTTTTTCTCGTCACGCTGGCCGAGCCAGGGACGCTTCAGTCGCCCGGGAGAGCACAAGACCCACTCATCCAGTAGCGGGTTGTATCGCCTTTCGGACATCCGCGAGAGCGTAAACGATCCTGTACGAATAGGACAAGCGCGGAAGCTTTACGCTATCTGCGCCAATTGCTAATCTAGAGAATGGTCCGAGAGCTCGAGGGAGAACGACGAATGCGGCTGGTCACGCGAGGAAACATGGATGGTCTCACATGCGCGGTGCTGGTCAGCCATGCCGAACGTCTCGATGGCATCGAGCTCATCCACCCTCAGGACATCACGGATGACAAGTTCGAAGTCAAGAAGGGCGATATTCTTGCGAACGTCCCCTATCACCCAACTTGTCTCAAGTGGTTCGACCACCACTCGGCCACGCGGACCTACGACAAGCCACCGACGGTTTTCGACGGCAAATACGGGCTAGCGCCGAGCACCGCGCGCCTCGTTTATGATTACTACCTCGCCGACAATCCGGGTTTCAAGCTCCATGACGAGCTCGTGAAGGCAACCGATCGCTATGACAGCGGGCAATTGACGATCGAAGAAGTTACGAATCCGGAGGGCTATATGCTGGTGGGATTCGCGACGGACCCCCGTACCGGCCTCGGGAAGTTCAAAGACTATTTCATGAAGCTCGTCGAGACTTTCGAAGAAGGAACCATCGAAGACGTGTTGGCCCTCGCGGAAGTGAAAGAGAGCGCGCGGCGCATCGCAGACGAGCGGGAGCAATTTCTGGCAGTGGTCAAGCAACATTCCCGTTTGGAAGGCCGCGTGATCGTGACCGATTTGCGTGACGTCGAGAGGTTGCCAGCCGGCAATCGCTTTCTCATCTACACTTTGTTTCCGGAGGCCAACGTTTCCATCCGCATTGCCTGGGGCCCGGAGCGTGCGTTCGTCGTAGCAACGGTCGGCCACAGCATTTTCAATCGCACCTGCCCCGTGCACGTGGGCGGTCTCATGTCGCGATATGGAGGCGGAGGCCACCGAGGCGCGGGTGCTACGCCTTTGGCGGCGGACAATGCGGACGAGCTCATCGGCGAGCTCATCGTGAAACTCAACCAAACGCCGGTCAGCGTCTAACTTCGAGCATCAGGCCATTCACGGCTTCGACGCGTACCGTCTCCCCTTTCGGAACCTCCTGCTCTCCTTTGGCAAGCTCCGCCATCCACAGTTCTCCCCGCAGCTTTACATAACCCCGCGGGGCGAGTGGCTCCTCAGTCACAGCCTTCTCCCCTAGCATCCATACGTGGGCCTCACGTTCCTTGAAGTCGTAATGCGGCTTCAGGATCGGATAGAAAAGGACGTCTTTGACGAGCCAACCTATGAAAACGAGCACGGAGGCAAAAAGCGACAGCGAGAGCCAATGATGCGCGCCAACAAGGAGCGCAATCAGAACGCCCCAACCTGGAATCTGGAGCAGCCAGTAGCGCCAAAAGACGGTCAATGCACTTTGTACTTGGGCGGCGGCGGCGCAGCTGGCTCGAAAGGCTCCGGGGGAACGTCGATGACGGGGCCCGTTTCGCTGGGAAACCCCATACCGGCAACGTCTACGTGAACGCGATTCTCGTCGATCGCCTTTCGCAAACGGTTCATTGTGACATTCTTGACGGCCTCACGAAACACCGGTACCAGGAGAAGAAAGCCGAGCGCGTCCGTCAGTATTCCGGGGGTGATCAGCAAGGCTCCAGCCACGAGAATCATGACGCCGTCAGCCAGCGAGCCGGCGGGAAGGTCGCCGCGCGCCATTTGGTCCTGAGCGCGCCCCAAAACGGCGAGTCCCTGTCGACGTGCGAGCGAAGCGCCCACGACACCCGTAACAACGATCAGGCCAAGAGTGGGGAGCGTGCCAAGATGACTAGCGACCTCGAGAAGCAGCGCGAGCTCGATCGCCGGAACGAGGATGAAGAGCAAGAGGAGCATTCCCATGCGCCTATTATATTCCGCGATTCGGGTTGCAACCTGGCTTTCTGCTACCCGCTTCGGCTAAGGGGTTTGGACCTGCCGGAGCACGGGTCGGCGAGAGAGTAACCCGACTCCTGTCGACTGTCAAGGGGAGAAGAGGGAAAATTGTCCCGACAGGCCGGGCGCGGCAGATCTCGTCTAGTCGCGAAGGGGCGAAGGGTCGCGAACCTTTGAGTTCTGCGCGGCATATGCTAGTGTCCTGCCCCATTGCCGCTCGACGACAGGAGACCAGCCCTTTGCTTGCTATCTATCTCCTCCTCAAACTCCCGCTAACGGAATCCTTGCTCGCTGAAGCCTCGAGGCGGCGCTGATATGGAAACCTACTATTTGTCGGTACTTTCACTGGCCCCCGTGTTCACGGTCGCGCTCTTTCTTGTCATTCTTAGATGGCCGGCGAGCCGCGCCATGCCACTCTCCTACCTCGTGGCCGCGGGGCTCGCGCTCTTCGTGTGGAACGTCCCGGGCACTCAAGTGGCCGCGGCAACGATAAACGGCCTGATCGTCGCCGGCACGCTCCTGTACATCATCTTTGGCGCCATCCTGCTCTTGAACACGCTCCAGGAAAGCGGCGCCCTGCGCACCATCCGTCGTGGTTTCACGGACATCACGCCCGACCGCCGGATTCAAGTCATCATCATCGCGTGGCTCTTCGGCTCTTTCATCGAGGGGTCAGCCGGCTTCGGAACGCCGGCCGCCGTCGCCGTGCCTCTTCTCGTCGGACTCGGCTTTCCCGCGCTCGCGGCGGTCGTAGCGGGCATGCTCATCCAGAGCACGCCCGTGTCCTTCGGCGCGGCCGGCACCCCGATCCTCGTCGGCGTGAGCACCGGCCTGAGCGGAGCCGAGAACGTCGAAGCGTTCGCTGCCGCGGGCGGCTTTCACGAATGGACCGATTTTCTGGCTATGATCGGCACGAAAGTCGCGTTTCTGCACGCTATCACAGGAACGCTCGTCCCACTTATCGTGCTCGGTTGCATGACGCGGTTTTTCGGAGAGAACCGTTCGTTTGCGGACGGTCTCAGGGTCTGGCGCTTCGCTCTTTTCGCGGCGTTCGCGATGACCATCCCGTACATCATCGTCGCGAATCTCCTCGGGCCCGAATTTCCGGCGCTTCTCGGCGGGCTCACAGGCCTCGCGATCGTCGTCACGGCGGCGAAGCGAGGCCTCTTCATGCCGGACCCCTCGGAGTACTGGGACTTTCCCAACAAGGACAAATGGGATCCGGAGTGGTCGGGGACCATCGAGATCCGCGACGACAGCTCCAAGGCCACGATGAGCTCCCTGATGGCGTGGGCGCCTTATGGCCTGGTCGGGCTCCTCCTCGTGCTGACACGGCTCCGGGCCCTTCCGTTCTCCGGCTGGCTCAACGCCTGGTCGGTGCGGTGGCCGGACATCCTCGGCTCGTCCATCACGGCGAGCTTCCAGCCGCTTTTCTTGCCCGGGACCATTTTCATCGTGGTGTCCCTGACCACGTTCCTCCTCCATCGAGTCGACACCGCTTCTTACGGGAAGGCCTGGTCGAACTCGATCAAAACGACAGCCGCGGCCTCCGTAGCACTCGTCTTTACCGTTCCCATGGTGCAAGTCTTCATCAATAGTGGCGGCGGGGCGGCCGGTTTCGATCGGATGCCCATAGCACTCGCGGACGGCGTCGCGTCCCTCGCCGGTAGCGCCTGGCCGATTTTCGCGCCTTTCATCGGTGGCCTCGGCGCCTTCGTCGCGGGTAGCAATACGGTAAGCAATATGATGTTCTCGCTGTTCCAGTTCGGCGTCGGCGAGCGCATCGGGGTCGACCCGAGCTGGATGGTGGCACTCCAAGCCGTAGGAGGCGCCGCGGGGAACATGATCTGCGTCCACAACGTCGTCACCGCCTCGGCGGTCGTCGGACTCTTGGGAAAAGAAGGGACCGTCATCCGCATGACGATCCTTCCGTTCGTTTACTACGCGCTCCTTCCTGGATCCATCGGCTACCTCATCGTCTGGCACGCCGATAAAGGGCTCTTGAACGCGGGCACGGTGCTCATCGCCGCCATCATCGCCTTCGTTGTCTACTTCGTCTCGTCCCAGCTTCGACACGGGAGTCCGTCGTGAGAATCGCCCTTTCTTTGTTGGTCATCGGGATCGCGGCCGGCGCGAGCGGACAATCGCTCGAGGACGAGACGGTGTCTCGCCTCGCGGAATATCTTCGCGTCGACACGGTAAATCCTCCGGGCAACGAGTCGAACGCCGTCGATTTCTTCGCGAAGCTTCTCGACGCCGAAGGTATCCCCTACGAATCAGTGGAGTCCGCACCGGGACGCGGAAACCTCTGGGCCCGGCTCGAAGGCGGCAACGAACCCGCGTTGATTCTTCTCAATCACACGGACGTCGTGCCCGCGGACGAAAGCTACTGGACAACGGATCCGTTCTCGGGTGAGATCCGCGACGGGTACTTGTGGGGACGCGGCGCCCTCGACATGAAGGGCACCGGGATGCTGCAGTTCCAAGCCTTCATAGCACTAAAGCGTGCGGGAAAACCGCTCAATCGAGACGTGATCTTCATGGCGACCGCGGACGAAGAAGCTGGAGGCTTCTATGGAGCGGGGTGGCTCGTCGAGAATCGTCCGGAGCTGTTCGAAGGAGTAGGCTTTGTACTCAATGAAGGTGGCGGAGGAAGCCGCAGCGGCGACACCGTCAGCTTCGGGATCGAAGTGACCCAGAAAGTACCGCTATGGCTCCGGCTCATCGCTTCGGACGCGCCGGGTCACGGCTCCACACCGAGAGTGAGCTCCGCGGTAAGCCGCCTCATTCGGGCACTTTCCAACATCGACCATTACGAGTTCGCACCTCGCATCGTCCCTGCTGTCGAGATCTATTTCGAAGGCATCGCCGAAGACCAGCAGGGTAACCGCCGAAGCCAGTTCGCCAATTTGAGCGAGGCGGTGAAGGATCCGAGCTTTCTCCTGGCACTCCAGCTCGATAACCCGTTCCTTCACGCGCTGCTCAGAAATACGTGCTCCATCACACGCCTCGAAGGCAGCAGCAAGATCAACGTGGTGCCGCCTGAAGTCACGGCTGAGATCGACTGCCGCCTCCTGCCCGACCAGGACCAAGACGCGTTCGTCACGCTGCTCCACTCCGTTATCAACGACCCGGCGGTTCGTGTCGAAAAGATCATGGGCTTCACACCAGCCGTGTCGACAACGGATACGGACTTGTACCGCGCGATCACAACCGTCGCCGAGCGCCACTTCCCTGGCGCCCGCGTGGTCCCGTCCATCTCGACCGGCTTCACGGACAGCCACTTTTTGAGGGATCTCGGCATCGTCTGCTACGGCTTCGACCCAACCATCATTCCGGTCGAGATCGAAGGCTCCGTCCACGGCAACGATGAACGGGTTCCGGTCGCGTCCTTGCGAGACGGCGTTCGGCATCTTCTCGAGATTCTCGAGCTCGTCGTCTACTGATCGCTCCTTTGTGGGGTCCCACCCTTAGACACGTAGGGAAAAGCCGGCGCGTCGCGACCCGCGCCAGGAAAAAGGCCGTATAAGTCTTTGTAACTAATAGCTTTCCGATATCGCTTTCGGGCTCGAAACTGGCCCGAACGTTGCAGGTGCCTTGGCAGGAAGCGTCGCCATCCCCGCGTCCGATCGCTTCGAATCATCGTAGATCAGAGCAATGTCTAACTCACTTCTACGCCCAATCCTCTTGTGGCTGACGCCTATGTTCGCGTTCGCCCTAACAGGAGGGTATTTCTTCGCGGACCAAACAATATTTCCGCGCACTGTGGCCTACGCTCTGATCCTGTCGCTCAGCTTTGGCTTGGCCTACCTCACGCTCCACCGTCTCGTGAAGGCGCCTATTGACGCGTTCAGGAAGGCAGTGAAGACCCTCCGAGCGGAACGCGGTACCCTTCCTCCTGAGCTTCCGTTGAAACGGACCGACGAGATCGGCCATCTCGCGCGCGAGGTCGCGCTTCTCGCAGGGGATCGGAACGCATCGGACATGCGCCGCGAGGACGGAGAGAGTAAAATCTCCGCTCTCATCAGCGCGATAGCGGACAACGTTTTCCGGCTCGACCAGGATGGTCTCATCCTGGCCCACCATTCCTCCGAGCGAGCCCGGCCGTTCACCGATGCCGAGTCCGTCCTAGGACGTAAAATCGCGGATATTCTCCCGAACAACGTCACCGACACTTGTGTCAAAGCGCTCGCCAGTGTCTTCGTGAACGGTGAAGCGGAGTCCGTGGAGTTCAGCATCGATCGCGGAGGCGCGAACCGCAGCTATCAGGCGCGTTTCGCGCCATCCGGCGACGGCGAAGCGCTCCTGACCGTCTGTGACATGACGGAGCAAAAAGAATCGGATTCTTCGAAGGCGCGCCTCGATACCATTCTCGACGCGACGCTCGATCCCGTGATCACGGTGACAAAAGAGGGTGAGATCCGCTACCTCAACCCAGTCGGATTCCAGCTACTCGGACTCGAGGCGCCACTGCAAGCGGGTTTGAAACTCGCCGATTTCCTCCCGGAATGGGCCAGAGACCAGGTTCAAAACACCGCGATCCCCACCGCAATCGAAGAAGGACAGTGGCAGGGCGAGTCGGCCTTGCTCACGCCCGGCGACACCGAGGTCCCTGTATCGATGACCGCGGTTTCCCACCCGACAGATTCTGGCGAGGTCGAGATTGTCTCGCTGATCGCACGTGACCAGTCCGAGCGTAAGCGTTTCGACGACCACCTGTTGTTCCTCGCGGACCACGATCCGCTGACATCGCTCTATACGCGGCGCCGATTCGTCGAAGAGCTCGGCCGCGAGATCGCGCGCGCGCAGCGCTCGGGCTCTTGTGGCACCGTGCTCGTCATGGATCTGGACGACCTCAAATACGTCAACGACAGCGTCGGCTACGGGACGGGCGACAAGTTACTCGCCGAGCTCGCGGTGCTCATCAAAAAGCACATGCGTGCCACCGATATACTCGCGCGCCTGGACGGAGACGAGTTCGCGCTCCTCATTACCGAGACGCGGCCTAGCCGCGTGGAGTTCGTCGTCGAACGCCTGCTCAAAGCCGTTCGGAACCACTCTATCGACACGGGTAGCCAACTGGTGGGTGTCACCGCCAGCGCCGGGGTCGCTTTTTTTCCAGAGCACGGGGCGACCGCCGACGAGCTCCTGTCATGCGCAGATCAAGCGCTCGCCCGCGCGAAGCAGCAAGGCCGTGACCAGTTCGTACTGTTCACGCCCGACGAGAAGTGGCAGGCACAAGTCCATTCACGCCTTACCGGCGACAAGCTGATTCGGGAAGCGCTCGCGCACGGGCGCTTCGTCCTATACGCGCAGCCCATCCTGGACCTGAAGACGGACACCATTTGCCAGTATGAGATCCTGTTGAGGATGCTCGGCGAGAACGATGAGCTCATGCCGCCTTCATCCTTTCTTGACACCGCAGAGCGTTTTGGCCTCATCCGCTCCATCGACCGCTGGGTCGTCCGTCAAGCCATTCAGCTCATGGGCCGCCAGCGCAAGACAGGCAACGACCTCCGTCTTTCCGTCAACTTGTCCGGAAAGTCACTCGGAGATTTCGACCTCACGACGTTGATCGAGCAGGAGCTCGAAGAGAACAACGTCGACCCGTCGCTTTTGACCTTCGAGATCACGGAAACCACCGCCATCTCGGACACCGATCGCGCCAAGATCTTCGCTAACGCACTTCGGCATATCGGCTGCCACCTGGCGCTCGATGATTTCGGCGTCGGCTTTTCGTCCTTCCACAAACTGAAGCACCTCCCCGTCGACTACCTGAAGATCGACGGCAGCTTCATCCGCGATCTGCCAAAGAACAAAGTCGACCAGCACCTCGTGCGCGCCATGGTGGAAGTAGCGCGCGCGCTGCACAAGCGGACCGTCGCCGAGTGGGTAGGAAGCGCGGAGACGCTCGAGCTAGTCAAAAAGGCAGGCGTCGACTACGGCCAAGGCTTCCACATCGGCAAACCGGAGGCGGTCGAAAAATTCCTCACGCCAGAGGCTTTCGCTAAGAGCACTGAATAAAGACCCGCACCACCGCCGAAGATCGTAAGCGTAGCGCGACGACGCAGAGAAAAAAAGCAAAAACGATCAATATTAAGAAAAGCGTAACGCAAAGGCGCAAAGTCGCAAAGACGCAAAGAAAAAAAGAAAGTGATGAAAGGAATGTCTTCCGCGTTCGTCTAGCTCTAACCCGTCAGAACCGAGGATTTTCCATGTTCTGGAGCAAGTTCTTTCTTATCCCCACATCCCCTCCTATCCCCACCTCTCCTTGCTTTTAGCGGCGTTTTTAAAGGCAAGGGGATGTGGGGATAGGGGGGAGATGTGGGGATGAGAGTCGGCTCTGTGGTTTGGATTTAGAACGCTTTCAGGTCTACCTGGCTAACTCTAGCGAGACTTTCTCAACGCCGCACCTTCCCAAGCGCCGACCAAGAGCTCAGGCGGCCAGAGCCTTCTCGCTTTTCGTCTTGGCGACTTTACGACTTTGCGCCTTTGCGTTACGCTTTTTTATTATTGATCTCTTTTTTTCTCGTCTTTTTCTTTGCAGCTTGGCGACTTGGCGTTGCGTTTTTCTTTGCCTGGATTACTGCTGGCGTAGAGCGACGATTGGGTCGATTCTGGATGCGCGCCAGGCGGGGATTGCTGACGCTATGGAGGCTACAGCTAGCATGGATAGCGCGGCGGCGGTGAAGGTTGCCGTGTCGCTTACGCTTACGCCGTAGAGGAGACTTCCCAGGGAACGGGCTAGTGAAAAGGCTCCCGTTAGGCCCAGGGCGATGCCGGTGAGGGCGAGTTTCAACGCATGGGCTACTACCATACGGATTACCGTGTGGCGTTCGGCGCCGAGGGCCATGCGGAGCCCGATTTCTCGAGTTTGTTTGGCGACGGTATAGGAGACCACGGCGTAGATGCCGGCGGCTCCTAGGACGAGCGCTAGCACGGCGAACGCGCCGAGCAAGAGCGCCGAGACGTCCGCCGTCCACTCGAAGCTTCGAATGCGCTCGGATAGGACCTCGGTTCCATAGACGTTGATCTCGCCAGGCATGTCCCATGCCGTCGCTTCGGCTTCGCGGGCGAGCGACTCCGGATCGCCTTCGATTCGCATCACGAGATTCATGATGGGAACCGGCGCCTGCCTATGAGGCAAGTAGATGACGGGTAGCGGTGTCGGGTCCGTGCCTGCGGTACGCACGTTTCCGACCACTCCCACGATTTGGCGCTCCTCCCACGGTTCAAAGCACCATGAGTATGATGGGCGATGCCGTTCGACCGAGCGCTCCGCCAGTTCATTTACGAGACCATCGCCCGAACGGGGCGGCCTCCTTCTCATGAGGCGATGGCGGAGCACCGAGGCTTTACTCGCGACGAGGTCGACGCTGCGCTCGTGAAGCTCGAAGAGCAGCACGCTATAGCACTCGCCCCGACAACCCGCAATGTGTGGATGGCGCACCCGTTCTCGGCGGTGCCGACGCCCTTCGCCGCCCTTAGCGACAAAACCACTTATTGGGCGAACTGCGCCTGGGACATGCTGGCGATCCCGGCGCTTCTCGAGCTCGACGCGCGCGCTGAGCCACGCTGCGCGGAGAGCGGCGAGCCAATGCCCATGGCCTTTCGCGCGGGAGAGCTCGTCGAGGGCGAGGGCCTCATCCATTTAGTGGTGCCGCCTCGCCGCTTCTGGGAGAATGTCGGCTATACGTGAGCCACCATCCTCTTCTTCCGGTCGGAAGAGCTCGTCGCCCGTTGGTGTGAACGACAAGACGTGGAGCGCGGCGCTACGCTACCGCTCGCGACTGGCTGGCGGCTCGGCCAACTTTGGTATCGCGATCGGCTGGACGAGAGCTGGGCGCCAAAGACCGTGGAAACGGTACGCTCGATTTTCGCGAGCCTTGGCCTCACGGGAGATTTTTGGACAGTGGGGTAAGAGAGTTGTCCTCGAAAAAGGGCACTCGGGGCCCTAAGCGATTGATTTCAAACAATCTCAAAATGGCACGGCACGTGCACTTGTACTATAAAAGCGGCATGCGCATACCGACGATTGTGATCCTTGGCTTTTTGGCGAGCCTGCTAGCGCACGTGGCCAACGCACAGGAAGAGACTGATTTTCTTTTCGGGATCCCGCGAGGCGCCATCTCCATCCGCGGCGGCTACATGACCGCCTCGGCCAATAGCGCCGTGTACGATTTCTTCGCCGAGACGCTCACGATCGAAAAGGGTGATTTCAACACCCCGGTGTTTGGCCTCGACGTTGCGCTCGTCGTTCATCCCCGTATCGATGTTCTCGTCGGCTTCGAGTTGTCCAAATCGACGACTCGCTCTGAATATCGCGACTTCGAAGAAGACGACGGGTCTCCAATCAGGCAGACAACGGAGCTTTCGATGTATCCCTTCTCGGGTAGCGTCAAGTTTTACCTTACCCCTCGAGGACGGGACATCAGCCGTTTTGCCTTCGTACCTTCGAAGGCACGCGCTTATGTCGGAGGCGGCGCCGGTCTCGTCGGGTACCGGCTCGCGCAAACCGGTGATTTCGTCGATTTCGTTGACTTGGCGATATTCACCGAAGAGTTCAAATCGACCGGATTCGGCACGGAGGCGCACGCGTTTTTTGGCGTGGACGTCCAGTTGAAGCCGACTACATACCTTTCGTTCGAGGGACGCTATATGTGGGCGGATGCCGGTTTGTCCGGGGGTTTCGTGGGCTTCGACTCCATCGACCTCTCCGGACTACGGATCACTGCCGGCATCAGCTTCAGCTTTTGAGTTAAGATAGAAAAATAACGAAGGAGGGACTGCTATGAAATCCGCACTCCTTTTCGCTGCGCTCTTTGCCGGCCAGGCCGACGTTGACTCCCTTTGGGTTCCCTGGCTGGGCTGCTGGCAGCTCGTCGAGAACGAGCACCGCGAACCTCTCATCGGAGAATCCGATCCCACGAGCGGGCAAGACGTTCCCGAGCGTGGGCTGATGTGCTTGAGCCCATCGCCCGACGGTGAGGGTGTCACGGTCACAACCGTGGCGGGAGGCGAGGCCTTCCTCGAAGAGACACTCATCGCCGACACCGCGAGAAACCCGTCGACGAAAGGCAACTGCAACGGATGGCAGACGACGGAGTGGTCCAACGACGGATTCCGCCTCTTCACCAAAGCCGAGCTGACTTGCGAAGACAATCGCAAGCTCGAAGTGTCCGGCCTCAGCATGATGACGCGGCGCTCGACCTGGGTGGATATCCAAATTGTCGAAAGCGAAGCCGGCCGCGCCGTGCTCATTCGACGCTACCGTCCCGCGGACGAGCAAGACATCCTGGATGCAGGGCTCCCGGCCCTTCCGAGCGAGCTTGCCGAGCGTAGCTTCAAAGCGCGTTTTTATCTGACGAACCCTCTAGACACGAACGATGTGATCGAAGCCGCACAAAAAGTCGCGCCCGAGGCCGTCGAGGCCGCCGTGCTCGAGCACGAAGAAGCCTTCGAGCTCAACGCCGACGCGCTCATGCGGATGGCCGATGCCGGCATTCGTCCAGGGCTCATCGACTTGATGGTCGCGCTCTCTTATCCCGAGCAGTTCGTCGTCAAGAGCGGCGATGAAGGCGGCGCTGGAGGTTTCGGCTTCCCAGGCTATCTAGGGGTCCCAAGCTCCATGAGGCATCCGTATTATCTGGCCCCCTTCAGTTACTACTACTGGTATGCGCCTTATGATTCGCGCTACGTTATCGCGCCGGTCTCGGTGCGCCAAGTGTCCCAAGGCCTCGTGAGCCAGCAGGGCTATGCGCAGGTTTCGCCTCGACCGGGCGCACGACGCGCGCGCTTCCTCGGCGGCAGCGGGTCAGGCGGCGGGAGCGGAATGTCGTCGGGCGGCTCCTCCGGTGGGAGCGTCAGTGGCCAAGGTTACTCGAGGGGAGGCTCCTCAGGACGCACGGCGAAACCCAAGAACAACAACTAGTCTGACGCGCCTAATAGCGCCACGAAGAGATAGCTCATGCGTGCCTCCTACTTTTCGGATTATGCGCGCTCGCGGCGCCGCGCTCAACCGGCGCGGGTGCCGTTGGGAACAGGGCTCTCGGGAAACGCGAGACGCGGCACGAGACCGTCGGCGTAGCCGATATCGAAGAGCATCCCCTCCGAGACTACGCCCCGCAATTTGCGGGGCTCGAGGTTCACGACGAAGAGCGCTTGCTTGCCTTCGATCTCGCTCGGGTTCTCGCGCTCTTGCTTCAAGCCCGCGAGGATGACGCGTTTGTGATCGCCGAAATCCACGTCGAGCTTCAAGAGCTTGTCCGCCCCCTCGACGTCGGAGACTTTCTCGATCGTGCCGACGCGCACATCGATTTTCTCGAGGTCGGAAAAAGCAATCTTGGATTTGACGGGAAC
>SMYC01000200.1 GCA_004356105.1 Acidobacteriota bacterium
ATCCGTAATATAGATATGGTCGTTGCCCATGAAAATCTGACGGATACCGAGCACCCGAGGGCGCGGGCTGTAATAGAGCTGTGCGCGATATTTGCGGATGCCGGTGCGGGGGACGAAGCCCATCTCGGCATTGAAGTCGTCGCCGATATCGACATAGTCTCCAAAAGCGCTCGCGCGATCCGTAGCCCATTCGGCATGCACGTTGATCAGGTGGTCGGAGCCTTCGAGTCCTGGCGTGTAACTCTTCGCGAAAAAGCCGTTCACCGTGGCGTTCTCGCTAAAGGCGAGGTTTAGGTCCGCGACCGCGACCTGGTTTCTGCTTCCTTCACCGGCGGGCGTCTTGTCGAGAAACATGCCGCCCACGGAGCTGCGCGCGAAGATGTCCTGTTTCACCCGCACCGCGGAAAAACCCGTTTGCGGGATCGTCTCGTCTTCGACCGCTGTATCCGCGGTCACGATGTGAAACGCGCCGAGCTCGGTGCCGTTCAGCTTTCCCGTCAACCGCGCGCCACCGATGATTCCGATCTCGTCCCCGTCTTCAGAGAGCCCGATATTGCGGCTGAAGAACAGCAGCGTTCCCGGAGGCTCGAAAGGCAAGGTGGTCTCTCCGATTTGAAACAGACCTGCATTCTCGAGGAAGAACTCCCGTTTTTCCGGAAAAAAGAGCGGGAAGCGGGTGAGGTTGACCTGTTGTTGATCCGATTCGACTTGGGCGAAGTCCGTGTTGACGGTCAAGTCCAGATTCATCGAGCCGCTCAACGCAATCTTCGCATCGAGCCCGCCCGTAATCGAGAGATCGGTATCGCTCGACGTCTCGGTTGCCTGCTCGGCTCCGCTGAGCGCGTAGGGCTTGAGCTTGAGCCGGCCGCCGGGCCGCGCCCGCTCGATCCCGGTGAGCTGAGCGTAGCGCGACGCGCGAAACCTCGCGTTGAACCCCCAATTCGGAGAGATGAACGCCCAATAGGACTGCTCGCGCGTGCGCGCCACGAGACGGCCGAAATTGATGCCCCATCCTTCAGCGCTCCCCGGATTGAAGCGCAGCGTGCTGAAAGGGATGGCGATCTCCGCCGTCCAGCCGCCCTCGTCGATTGTGGAGGCGGCTTGCCAGACGCCGTCCCACTCGAAGTTCTGGACCGCGCCCTCGTTGCGCGCGACGCCGTCGAGCCGCGCGCCCACGGGGTTCGTCGCGAAAAAGAACGCGTTCCGTCCGTCTCGGAACGTATCGAGAAAGATCTCGAAGTTGTCCTCGGCCTCGAGAAGCGCGTCGCGGCGATACTCCGTCCCAACGATCCGGTCGGGCTCGGTGTCCCAGAGACGAGCCCCGATCAAAAGTACGTCACGCGTGTAGACGACGCGGACTTCAGTGCGCTCGGTGGCGGGCTCCCCGGCGCGCGGCTCCGATTGAACGAAGCCGGTGAGGACGGTCGCGCTTTGCCAAAGCGGCTCGCTCAACACACCGTCGATGCGCGGGAGCTCCTCGACCTCACGCGCGCTCACCGTGAGCTCTCGACCGTCTGGGGTCTGAGCCGCGAGCGCGGCAGGGGCCGCGGGGATAATGACAATGAGAATGACAAGAGCGACGGATATCAGCAAGCGGAGCTACTCTTCGAGCACGTATTCGAAGACCATCCAAGATACTGCGAGATAAGAGGTCGTGCAGCCGGCGAGAAGCGTCACCCATGTGCCCGGGTCTGACAAAGGATCGACGTCGAAGAGAAGCCGCGTGGCCTCGGCTGCCGCGATGATGATGGGAATAGCGAAGCTGAAGAGCAGCATCGGCAGGAGCACGTCGCGCATCGTTGTATTGGCGGCGACCGCCGCGAGGATGGTGCCGAGCGCGGTATAGCCCAACGTTCCGAGAACAAGAACGAGGCCGAACCAGGCCAGGTCCGAGCCTGGAAGGACTTCCCAGACGTTCAAATTGAAAAAGACGACGAAAAGCGGGAGGACAAAGATCTCCATCGCGAGTATGAAGAGAAGGTTCGAGAGAAGCTTTCCAAAATAAATCGCGCTCCTATCGACCGGAGCGAGCATGAGACCGGAGAGGCTCTGATTCTCGCGCTCCCCCGCGAAGCTCCGATTGAGCCCGAGCGTTGAGGCGAAGATGAACGCGGTCCACAGAATACCGGGGCCGAGCTCTAGTGCGCGCGTCTCGTCGAGCGCGAGCGTAAAGTTGAAGACGACGAGCACGAGCACCGCGAAGACGAACATCGAGGAAACGATCTCTTTCGTGCGTAGCTCTTTGCGCACGTCTTTCTCGAGGATGGCGAGCACGACGCGCAGATAAGAGCTCACTTTAGCTCCCGCGAGCTCGTCTCGAGAAGGAGACGGCGGAGCTCGTCAACCAAATGGGCGGTATCGTCAGTGTCGTCCGTATGGGTCGCGTCGAAGACGATACGCCCGCCGTCTATGAGCAATACGCGATCGGCGAGGGCGACGCCGCGCTCGATGTCGTGGGTAGCAAGGAGCACGGTGACGTTCCGGCCCTTGATTTTGATGTCGTTCAGAAGATTGTCGAGCCGCTCGGAAGCGACCGCATCTAGACCGGTGAAAGGCTCGTCGAGCAAGAGCAGCTTGGGCTCGTGCACGAGCGCGCGCGCAATGGCGAGCCGCTGCTGCATGCCGCGAGAGAGACCGCGCGCAGGAGAGTCCGCCCGTAGCGCGAGGTCCGCCCATTCGAGTAGCTCGTCGACGTCGCGCGAGGTCCCATAGAGCGACTTGTAGAACTCGAGGTTCTCGCGCACGGTCAGATCGGCATAGATAAAGCTCTGATGGCCCACGAGCCCGATCTTGGCCCGCATGGAGCTCGTGAGCTCGTCGAGCGGCTTGCCGTCGTAAAAGAGCTCACCGGAAGTCGGGGTCATGAGGGTCGCCGCCACCCGCAGAAGCGTTGACTTCCCAGCGCCGTTTCTACCGAAGAGCACGTGGCAACGGCCGCGCGCGAGCTCGAGATCGATTTCCTTCAGGACGGGGATGCGTCCGAACTGTTTCGTCAGACGCCTGGCCGCGAAAACGGCCGCGTCCGAGGCCATGTCCGAGGCCGTGTCAGTTTGTGTCGACCCCAAAAAAACCTCAGTGGGCGCGTCGCGTCGAAGACGGGTAGAGCGCGGCTAGAAGGCCGTAGCCGAGAGCCGCCGCCATCAAGATGACCACGGCCCATTTCGACGCAAGGGTGGGATCGGTGAGGCGCGTCACGGTGCCGCCTGTAGTCGCGGCGGGCGGTGCTGCGCCCTCGCCGCTCCCGCTTCCAGAAGGCACGAGATCTTCCGCCACGGAGCTACCGCCCGAAAGCTCGAAACGGATGGGATCGCCGGCGGCGACGTCGCTCTTTCGAATCGCGAAAAAGCGCCCCTGCGGCTCGACCCCAAGAATCTCCCAGCCCTCGGCCTCGACGTTCATGTCGGGCGGGGCCAGGAAGACAAGAAGCTCTGGGAGCACGTGGAAACTTTGCGCGTCGACGCCGTAGCGGCCGCCGGAATAGCTCACTTCGTACGAGATCGCCATTTGTGTCTCACCCGGCTTGAATGCGGTCTTCGTCACGTAGCCGGGGCCTGTCGCGATGGGCGAGGCGGGCTGCGGCACGGGCATCCCGCTCGCGCCTGACGCCGAGACCGAATGGAGAGACAGAAGATCGTTCGTCGGCAAGTTGAAACGAAACGTGCCGTCGGGGTTGTGATAGGTGCGGGGAGGAGAGCTCCGATTCTCGATGACGAAAACTTTGTCGACAAGGAGCTTGTCGTTTTCGCGGCGGTAGAGAAATCGCGACGTTGTGATCTCTAGAACATTGTCGTCCCACTCGTGGAAGGTATCGTAGACGGTAATCTCGGCTCGCGCTTCGTAGCCGCGACCGAAGTCGATCGGCTGGTTGTAATTCACGCCCGATGACGTCACTTGCAGAAGCATCGGCCGCTGGCCTTCCAGTTCGATATCGGTGATCTCGAAGCGGCCCGAGACGGCGCCGAGCTCCTGGACCGGCGTCATCTCCCCGGCGAGGCGATAGAGCGTCACTTTTTCGCCCGATCCCGGGCCCCCGGTGGTGCCGTTCACGAGCTCCACGGTCAAAATGCCGCCTCGCGGCTGCGGCGTGGCCACGCCCACCGAGAGCACCATGGCGAACGTGAGTGCAGGAAGCTTCATGCGTCCACCTGTTCGCCGCAGGCGTTGCAGAACTTGGCCTTGGGCGGCAGCGTTTCGCTGCAAGCACCGCACTGGGCTTTGAAAGGGCGCCCGCAATCGAGGCAGAACTTCGAGCCCTTCGGGTTGGCTTCGCCGCAGCTCGCGCAAGTCATCGTATCCGCCTTGCTCTTGGGCGCCGTTGTTTTGGATGCAGCCGACCCTTTCTTCCTGCGCTCTTGCTGTTGTTGTGGCGCGAGCTCGCCCATCCGGATGATCACTGCCGAAACTTGAGCCATGTAGTCGTTGCGTGAGGATTCGTAATCCGCGTCGGTCAGCTTGCCGGAAGCTTTCTCGAAGTCCAGGTCTTTGATGTTGCTCAAGATCTGAGTTTTTTTCTCTTCGAGGTCGCGGAGCTCGCTTTGGGTCGCATCGAGCCCGATCGGCTCGGGGGCTTCGCTCGCGAAGACGGGATAGAGAACGAAAGCGACGACAACGGCGCCGAGAGTAGCCAGAAGGGCGAGTATCAACTCAGATCCTGGAGCTCTTTCTCGATGCGGGCCCGGTCGGCGGCGCTTATAGGCGTGACCACCGCGGCGGCGACCGTCTGCTGTCTCCACGCGCGGAGCACGCGGCCGATGACGAGGGCGCCGAAGACAAACGCGATGATCGGCATGATCCAGGCCGTCAAGTGAAAGCCTGTCGTGGGCGGCGCCGACAGGATCACGAGGCCGTAGCGCTCTTTGAACTCCTCCACGATGCCCGCGACACTCTCGCCGTTGCCGATCCGGTCCCAGATCTCTTCACGAATAGGCCCGGCCGAATGGCAGTGCTCCATGGAGCAGGACGAGATCGTCTGATTGCAGCCGCATTGGCACATGAGCGCAGCGCCTGCGGCACGAAACTCCGGACCGTGAGCGCGTTCTACCTGGGCGAAGGCGCTCAGGGTCAAGAGCAGGATGACGGCAATGGCGCTAAGCGACTTCATATTTCTTCTTGACCTGAGTGGCCACTTTTTTCTGGGACTCGGCTTTTCTCGCGAGCTTCAGCTCGCGTTTGTCCGGCACGAGAGTCACCACGGTCCCCAGGAACAGCACGATGCCACCGATCCAAACCCAGCGCACGAGCGGCTTGACGTAGACTTGTACCGTGGCCTTGTTGTCGTCGGTGACGCTCGCGAAAATGAGATAGACGTCCTCCACGAAGGTCGCATGCCGCCGCACTTCGGAGGTCGGCTGCTGGCTCGCGAAGTAGAAATGCTTTTGCGGCTCATAGGTGCCGACGAGCTTACCGTTCTTGCGGAGCTCGAGCTCCGCGGAGAGCCACTCATAGTTCGGCGTACGGCCCTCATTCAGAGCCACGAGCTTCACGTCGTAGCTCTTGATTTGGATCGACTCGCCTGTGGCGAGGTCGGCCTTCATGTCGGTGTCGAAAGCCAGGCCGGCGATGCCGATGAAGATCAACACCATCCCGAAATGGACGATGTAGCCGCCGTAGCGACGCGTGTTCACGAGCGTGAGGTCGACGAGCGCGCTCCTATAGCTTCCTCCCCGATGGGTCTGTCGCGCCCGCGCCCCCTTGTGAAACTCCAGCACGATCGTCGTGGTCACGAAGGTCGAGAGCGCAAAAGTCATGAGCGGCGCGGGCTGTCTCATGCCGAGCGCGAGAAGGCCTAAGAACGTTGCGACACCGACAAGGCACGGCCAGGTAAAGTTTCTTCTGAGGCTCTCGAACGATGATTTTCGCCAAGCGAGGAGTGGCCCGATGCCGGTGAGGGCAAGAAGCGCGAGGCCGATAGGGATGTTGACCTTGTTGAAATAGGCTGGGCCCACCGTCGCTTTTTCGTCGTAGAGCCATTCTGACAAGACGGGATACATCGTGCCCCATAGCACTGCGAAGGACGCGATCAGGAAGAGCAAGTTGTTGAACAAAAAGCTCGATTCCCGGGAGACGATGGAGTCGAGCTCATTCTTGGACTTGAGCTCGGGGAGCCGGTAAAGGATGAGGCCGGCGCAGAGAACCGCGGCCACGAGGATGAAGACGAGGAAGATTTGTGCGAACTCAGATTCGGCGAAGGCGTGCACCGATGCGACCACGCCGCTGCGCGTGAGAAACGTTCCGAAGACGCAGAGAAGATAGGTGATGACAACGAGCGTGACGTTCCAAATCTTGAGCATCCCCTTGCGCTCCTGGATGATGACGGAGTGCAAGTAAGCCGTGCCTGTGAGCCAGGGTAAAAGCGCAGCGTTCTCGACCGGGTCCCATGCCCAATAACCGCCCCAGCCGAGCTCGACATAAGCCCAGCGCCCACCGAGGATGAGGCCGGTGCCGAGGAAGAACCAAGCGACCAGCGTCCAACGGCGGGTCGAGGTGATCCATTCGGCGCCGAGGCGGCCCGAGGCGAGTGCGGCGACGCAAAAAGCGAAGGGGATGACGAAGCCGACATAGCCGATATAGAGAATCGGCGGATGGATCGCCATGAGGGGATGCTGCAAGAGCGGGTTGAGGCCGCGGCCATCGACTGGAGCCCAAGATTGTGCGCCGCCGGCCGCGGTGACGACGGCGAGCTCGACGAACGGGTTGCAGAGCCAATAGTTCAAATAGGTGAAAAAGAGTGTGATCATGCCGAGCGTCGCGACGACATAAGGCATGAGCTCGCGGTTTTTCTTCTGGTTCGTCAGGATCGTGATGGCGGTGAAAACAAAAATGAGCCAGCTCCAGAACAGAAGCGAGCCGTTATTGCCCGCCCAGAGCGCGGAGATCTTGTAGAAGAAAGGAAGATCTCGGTTCGAGTAGCTCGCGACATATTCGAAGCGAAAGTCGCTCTTGAGAAGAAGTGTTACGAGCGCGAAGCAGGCCACGGTCGAAAGGGCGGAGCATGTCAGAAGGGCGCGCTCTCCGCTCTTGACGAGGCGCGAGCTCTCGCGGCGAACGCCGAGGAGGGAGGCGACCACTGCGTAAGAGGCGAGCACGACGATCGCCATGAGTGAAAAATTGCCGAGATGATGCATCGGGTTCGAACCCTTTTTTACTACCTAATGAAAGGCGTTATGAAATCGTCCCACCGAGGCCGGGTTATTCGGCGACCGTCGAGCCTTCTGCATAGGCGGCCTCGTATTTCGATGCGCATTTCGCTTGCACGAGCGTTGCCTCGAACGTTCCCGTGGAGGTCATCGTGCCTTCGGCGACCGCTTGGGCGCGATCGACGAGGGTGTCGGGAAGCGGGCCCCGGCCGATATATTTCACTGGAAGCGTCTCACCTTCGTAGTCGATCACGAACGTCACGACGCCCTCGCCGTGGTGCTCGATCGAGCCTACGACTACATTGCCCGCGACACGCACACGGCGTCCTTCGACCCTTTGACCCATGGCTTTGAGCTCCGGGACGGTTCGGTAGTAGGCCTTGCTCTCCTGCATGCCTGTAATCGCGAGGGCGAGAACGGCGCATAGAATAACGGCGGTTCCAACAACGAATTTGAGTTTTTTCGTGATCATGGCTTGAACTCTCCCTTGCATTATACCGGTGCGCCCTCTGCCACCGCAAGCAAAGGCCGTAACCTTATCTTGTTGAATTTGTGGAAGTTAAGGGGTTAGACGGAGATCTCAGCCGATTCCGGCTTCGAAAAGGCCTCTCGATCCGAATAATCGAGCTCCACTTTGCAGCAGCGCCGGCACACCGGGAAGATTCCGTGCTCCAGGAGCTTCTTGCGGAGCTCGACATAACGCGGGCTGTTCCAGACCTCGGACAGGCTTTGCTCCGCAAATCTCCGACCTCGACGCGGATGAAAGGGCGGAAATGCACTTTGCCGTCATACGTGATGCGCCCGCCGAAGAATGGATAGAAGCACTGGCCTTTGAGGGGCCGATTGGGCGTGTAGTAGTGCTCGAGATCTTGCATCTTCTGCCCCGGGCGCCAGTTGATGGTGATGCCTTTGGCTTCGGCGTAGGCGACCGCTTTCGCGAGCACGACCGGCACTTCTTGGGGGTCGAGGCCAGGATCCTCGGTAACGTGGGTGCTGATGACACTCGCGTCTTCTTCGCCGATGATGTCGATTGAACTTCCTTCGCGGTCGCGAACATATCTTGCGGACGAGGCTCTGACGCGGTGCGGCCATGGCTCGATTATATGTTGTTAAGTTTTCGATGGCTGCGCTAGGCTCGAGAGCGCCTCGAGATAGTCGGCCACCATGGCCTCTGGGCTGTGCTCGCGCTCGACGAAGGCACGCGACTCGAGGGCGAGATCGCGGCGGCGCTTTTCGTTGCGGATCAAATCTATCAAATCGCAATAGAGGCCGTCTTGGTCGCCTTCGAGGCTTGTGCGCGCGACCACTGAGCTTGGGAAATCTGCGGCGTGGATTTGGTCCGTGACCATGACGGGGCGGCCGCAGGCGAGAAGACGGAGGAGCGTTGCCGAGGTTTCGCCGGCGGAAGGGTAGCGGAGGTTCAAGCAGATATCGGCGGCGAAGACATGGGGCCAAAAATCTTCTTCCGAGACGCGCCCGGCGATATGAACGGCGTCCTTCACGCCGAGCGCTTCCGCTTCCGCGGCCGCGTCGTAGTGGTCCACTTTGTCGCCGACGAGCATGTAACGCGCATCGACCCCTCTCGCGCGGAGACGCGCGAGTGCTTTGAGCGCCATCCCGATGCGCTTTTCGGGCGTCACGAGTCCGAAGGACGCCAAGAGCAGCCCGTGACCGAGCCCGAGCTTCTTGCGCGCCTCCTCGCGGCTCATCGGGATCGGGAGTGGCATCCCCATCCGCACGCGCGCGACCTTTGCGGCATCTACGTCCGGGCAGCGCTCTAGGATTTCATCGCGCGCGGTCGAGCTGTGCACGAGCGTCAGCGAGCTCCGGCGAACGAGGTGCTCGTAAAGCGGGTAAGCATAGAGAAGCCGCCCACCCCCCATGCGGATCGCGATCTCTGCGATCGTGTCGCCGTTGTCGGGATAGGCCTCCATGACTTCCTCGCGATAGGCGTCGAGCGAGGCAAGGGCTTCGTCGCGTTTGTCGCGATTTCCCAAATCCGCGCGGTAGGCGCGCATCATGGGGCTCTCGAGATAGCACCTCAAGCGCGCATGGTGGAGCACGAGGTCGTGGAGCACGAGCACGCCGGGCCGCGCGAGCATCTGGGGGTAGAGAAAATCGTGATGCGCGCTATTGCCTACGTGGTACATCGCGAGCCCGGTAGCGCCCGCCGTCGCCGTCGCGGCATCGTGAACCGGGAACGGCTGCTTGCGAGCTTCACCGTCGCAGTAAGCTTCGACTTCCCAGTTACTCGCTTTTTCGAGCTCACGCAGCAAGAGCTCGCTGTAATCCGCAATGCCGGTTGGCGCCGGCGGTAGCGGCGTGAAGACCGAGAGCTTCACGCGGCGCTTTCGGGCTTCCGCGCTTCGATGAGAAGGATATCTCCGAAATTAATGCGGACGCGGCGGTCGTGTAGCCCTAGCCAGCCCGTCGCTTTGTGGGCGGGTCCTCCGAGCGGCCCGAGAATCTTGCTCGCCCGCTCGACAACATAGCCGAGCTTGAGCGTTTTCGATTGTGTCGACATCCCGAGCACTTCGAACCCGGCCCGCCGCACCATCTCCGCGAGGCTCTTGCGGGTGAAGTAATGAAGATGCATCCGCATGAACCACGGCCAGCGGCCCCGCATCACTCGCGCCATGAACCCACCCATGTTCACGGTCGTGAGAGCGAGAAGACCGCCCGGTTTCAAGAGACCATGCGCTCGCTTCAAGCTGTGGAGCGGATCTTGAACATGCTCCCACACGTCCCACGAGGCCACGACGTCGAAACTTGCGCTCTCTGCTTCGAACTCGTCGAGCATTCCGTTGAAAACAGTGAGGCCCATGGCCGCCGCTTGCTCCGAGGCCCAGCGAGACGGCTCGATCCCGGTCGCCTTCCATCCGCGCTTCGTAGCCTCGTCGAGAAACAAACCGACCGAGCTTCCGATCTCGAGGAGCGTTCCGCGGCTCACGAAAGGGTGGCGCTCGATCCCTTCGATGGCCCGGCGAAAGTCTTCGCGCCGTTCGGGCTCGGACGCTCTGTAGAGTTTGTCGTGGACGTCTCTATAGGACTCTTCGATTTCCGAGACTCCGCCGGGCGGCTCCGCACGGGCGAGACCGCAGCCGTGGCAGGTGAAGATGTCGTCATGAACGGAGAGGTGTGGGCTCGTGCAGGCGAGCTCGCTGCTCTCGATGGGAGCGCCGTTCGGCACGTTCGAAGGGTAGAGGAGCACGGTGCGCCGGCCGCACAAAAGGCACGGCGGCGCTTCAGGAGCTGAGGGCATTCGAACGTTCCTCGAATTCCCGCTCGACTCGTTTACGGTCTCGAAGGGCACTCCCAAGTGCGACAAAGGTCTCGAGGATGTACTTCATCGAGCTCCGGATGTCGACCGAAGAGGACTCGTCCGTGTAGCGCGTCGGGATGGCCACTTCTTCGATGCGGAAGCCCAGGAGCACGGCGCGGATGAGAAGCTGTGAATCGAACACGAATGCGTCGGAGAAATCCTTGTAGCCGACCAGATCGAGAAATTTTCGGGAATAGGCCTTCATGCCACTGTGAAGCTCGCTGAAGTGGGTCCCGAGAAAAAAATTCTCTACGCCCGTGGTGAAGCGGTTGCCGACATAACGATAGAGCGGCATCCCGCCATCCATGGGGCGGCCGCCGTCCTTGAACCGTGACCCGAACACGAAATCTGCCCGGCCCGAAGCGATGGGCTCGATGAGCGCGGGGACGCATCCGGGCGAATATTGGTAGTCAGGGTGAAGGAGCACCACGATGTCGGCGCCTTCCGAGAGCGCCCACTCGTAGCAAGTCTTCTGATTACCGCCATACCCGCGGTTTTCCGTGTGCCGCCGCGTCTCTAGCCCGAGCCCTTCAGCGACCTCGACGGTGTTGTCGGGGCTCGCGTCATCCACGACCAGCACCTTGTCGTAGCATTCTATCGGAATCTCCCGATAGGTCCGCTCGATGGTCCGAGCCGCCTTATAGGCGGGCATCGTTATGATCGTTCGCATGTAGGGGTACCTGCGGTTCGGTGTAGGCGCCACTTATGTTATGCGACTCCCCGGCGTGTTTCAAACGGATTTCATGTACCCTTAAGGCGCGATGCCACCAAAGATTCCTCTCGTGAATCTCGAAGCCCAGTACGAGCCGATCCGCGACGAGCTTCTGGACGCTCTCACGCGCTGCCTCGACAGTCACAACTACATCCTTGGAGAATCCGTCGAAAAGCTCGAGGTGGAGATCGCGCGGCGCTCCGGTGTGGGCTTTGGGTGGGCACTTCTTCCGCCACCGATGCGCTCCTGATGGGTTTGATGGCCCTTGGCGTAGGCCAGGGCGATGAAGTCCTCACCGCGGCCTACTCCTTCTTCGCGACGGCGGGCGTTATCGTGCGCTTGGGCGCTCGGCCCGTCTTCGTCGATATCGACGAGACCACGTACAACATCGACGTTGCGGCACGAGAGCGCAATCTCGGAGGCAACGAAGGCCATCATGCCGGTCCACCTCTACGGGCAATGCGCGGACATGGACCCGATCCTCGAGCTGGCTCGAGCGCGCGGCCTCCCGGTCGTCGAGCACGCGGCTCAAGCGATCGGCGCGAGCACTCGCGACGGGCGGCAGGCGGGGAGTCTGGGTACCGTTGCCGCGTTTTCTTTCTATCCATCGAAGAACGAGATCGTCG
>SMYC01000201.1 GCA_004356105.1 Acidobacteriota bacterium
CGGACGAGGTGCTCGGCGCCGAGCTCTCGACAGAGCGCGAGCAAGCGGCCGAGAACATCGTCCTCGTCGCCGCGGAAGGTCTTTACGCCGTGGGTTTCGGCTGCTTCGACGAGCACGTCGTTCTCGCTCGACACCGACGTGGCGACGATAATCGCGCGCTTGCCGCCGAGCGAAGCGAGCCGCTCGAGAAGATGGACGAGAAGCGGCTTTCCCGCGAGCGGCGCCATCGCCTTTCCCGGACAGCGCTCGGAGCGCATGCGCGCGGAAACGGCGATGAGAACGCGACCGTCTTCCCAGAGCGCGCGGTTACTCAAACAGTTCCTCCGTGAGCGGCTCGAAGGCCGCGATGTCCCGACACGGCTTCCGACCCACAATGCGCTCGGCGGCGCCCGGTGAGAGGCCTTTGTCGTTTCGTAGAAATACGAGCTGCTCTTCGGCAATGGGCTCGCCTTGCGGCAGGGCGACCGCGCTCAGAACCGCGCGCCTCATCGAGGCGTGATAGCGCGCTGCGCCTTCGCTTTCAACGAGGCCGGGCTCTCCGAAAGCGGTCTCGGCCTCACGGATCAGCGCCACCATTTTTCGAAAGCTGTCTTCCTCGAGCGCCGATTGGTAGTCGAAGCCCTTGGCTGCGCGATCGAGCGTCAGGTGCTTTTCCACTAGATCGGCTCCAAAGGCGACCGCGAGCGCCGGGAGCATCAACGCCATCTCCGAGCCGCCGTCGACGTGATCCAAGAAACCTACGGGAAGGCCGAACAAGCGTTTCAGCGTCTCGATGTAGCGGAGCTGGGAGTCCGCGGTTTTGGTCGGGAAGTTCTGGACGCCGTGGAGGAGCATCAGGTTTTCGTTGCCTTCGGACCGCACCACGTCGATCGATGCTTCCACGACGCCGAGACCCGAGCCTCCCGTCGACAAGAGCATGGGCTTTCCCGTGGCTGCCACCGCGTGGATGAATGCCGGATTCTCCATGTCGGTCGAGTGGATCTTGTAGGCAGCGACATCCATTTTTTCTCCGAGATCGAGACTTCTGCGGTCGAAGATGTCCGCGAAGACCGGGACCGCGAGCGCCTTCGCTTCGCCCAGCACCCGCTCCCACTCGGCGATCGAGAGCTCGATTTGATCGAAGGTCGCGCGGTTCGCATCGTTCGGGCCGACGAGAGCTTCGGCGCGGAAGAGCTGGAACTTCACCGCTTCGGCTCCGGCCGCCTGGGCGCTTTTTGCGAGCGCTATGGCCTGGTCGGCCTCGCCTTGATGCGCGGAAGCTACTTCACCGAGAATGAATGCCGGAGCGCCATCCCCGATGCGACGCGCGCCTATCTTCCCTATGATCAAGGCCCACCTGCTTTCTCTTTCATGAAGAACCGCACCATGTCGAGCTCCAACGCATCGTCGATGTGAAGCGATTTGAGCCCGCCGAGCTCCACCGCTCGCACATCTTCGCCGAGGCCGAAATCCATCCCGCTCCAGCTCTCTAGAAGCTCACGACGGCGGACGAACATGCCGCCATCGAGAATAAAAGCCGGCGGAAGGTCCTGGCGCTGGAGATAAGAGTCGTCGCTCGCGTCATTGAAAGGATGGACGCGATCCCCCTCGAGACGTTTTACCCAATAAGGGTGGCCGTGCTCGAGGCGCTCGACCGATACGACGCAGTCGGCGCCAGTCGAGGCGAGCTTCTCGATGGCGCGGTCGATGTCCTCCCCTTCGAGAAAAGGCGAGGTCGCTTGAAGTGACAAGACGGCGTCGGCGCGAAAGCCCGACTTATCCATCATCTTCATGGCGTGGCGCACGACGGGTACGATGGACACGTCGTCGGTGGCGAGCTCGTCCGGCCGGCGAAAGGGAACTTCGGCCCCGAGCTCACGCGCCACCTCAGCAATCTCCTCGTCTTCGGTCGAGACGACGAAGCGGTCGAGGCGCGTCGCGTTTTTCGCCGCGTCGATGACATAAGCGATGAGCGGGCGGCCTAGAACGAGCTGAAGGTTCTTGCGCGGAACCGATTTCGAGCCGCCTCGGGCCGGGATGACGCCTAGGACTTGCATGTCGCGAGGATCGCTTCGACGATACGTTCGGTGGAACGGCCGTCCGCCCCGAAAGCGAATTCCTGGATGTACTCCTTTCTTTTCTCTTCGAGCTCTTTTCGAGCCTTTTCGTCGAACAAGAGTTTCCGGAGCTCCCGTTCGAGAGAAGCGCCGGAAGATGCGCCGAGTGCCACGCCGCGCTCGACGAGCGCGCTGAGATTATTGGGAAGATTCACCACGAGGACCGGGCGACCCAGGACGAGAGCTTCCGAGGACGCAAACGAGTCTACCGTTATTAAACCGTCGGAGGCAAAAAGGAGCTCCAGAAGGTTCTTTTTACCCGAGAGCATCCGCGTATGCGGGGCGCCGCCCCGCGCCAGGATAGCTTCGTAGGGCGTGGGCGCCTCCGCCTGGTGCGGCTTCACGAAGAGCCATACATCCTCGAGCCGCTCGACGGCCTCGACGAGATCGGAAAAGACGGGCCCCACCGCGTTGAAGCGGGTCGCGAGCACGAGAAAGCGGGCGCCTTCGGGAACACGGAGCTCGGTGCGCGTTTTTTCGCGGTCGAAGCCCTCGGCGGCACGGACGAGCGCGTCGAATTTTGGGCTTCCGGTAATGACAATCCGGTCTTCGGGATAGTTCCCTCGTTTCACGAGCAAGTCTTTCGCGAGGCGTCCGTAGACCGCCGTCTTTGTTGGGATAGGAACGGCGTCGTCACCGTCGAGCTCGAAGCGCCTGTGCTCGTGCGAGTAGTACTGCGGGTACATGATGCCGTGCTGGATCGCAAAAGACGGAATCCCGAACTCTTTGGCCGCGGTCACCGCCGCGCGGCCGAGGCCACTCGACTCCGCATAGAGCACGAGGACGTCCGGCTTTTCGGTCTCGAGGACGCTCCGAACCTCGTGATAGACGCGGATGGCCCAAGGAAGCTGGCGGTAGAACATGTCACGAAAGCACGCTAGGGCTTCCGGGCCGAGCGCCACCCCGCGATGGGTCAGCTCCGCATCCCTCTCGAACCGGCGCCACATCTGGCGGCACTCGGCGAAAGCCGGGGCGATCTTTCGGGTGAGGGACCACGAAAGGTAGCGACGGATCGGAACGTAGGGAAGCGCGTCCTCGCCGAGCTCGAGAACGTCGCGCGTCGAGGCGCCCACGCCGCGGTGCTCGAACGGGACGGGCGGTCCGAAAGCGACGACGCTCGTTGACGCGCGCGACGACGTCGCCGGCAGGATGCGGTCGAAATACATCTCGTGGGGCTCGCCGACCTCCGACCGCCGCCACATGGAGCCATGGGTCAGAAAGAACACTTTCGGTGAGCGGCCATCTCCCTCGGGCGGGCTACGGAGAACGGACTTCAAGCCCGTGCCCATCATCTTCAGGTAATCGGTGACATGCAGCCGCGTCGTGCGGGTCCGATTCGTTGGTCCGTCGACGGGCTCACCGATCACTTCGACCTCCGGAACCATTTGGCGCGCTGCCGTCTCGAGCGCGCGGAGCGGCCGCAAGAGCAGGATACGGGCGGGCTGTCGTCTGTCGACGACGCGCGCGAGCAGCTCGACATCCCGAATCGCGAGCCGGAGCGGGGTCTCGTGATAAAGGTAAAGCTCGGCCCACCACCAGAGCGTCAGCGGCTTGTAACGGAAGCGCTTGCGAAAGCTCTTTCCAAGCTCCTTCATCCACGCGATGACAGTTTCCTCGATGTCGAAGTCGATGTCCTCACGACCCCCCGGGGTGATGGATGGAACGGAAAGTGCCGCGAGTGCGTTTTGGACGTCCGGGCTCGGGAAGCGATCTTGAACGATCTTGCTGTGCTGCCAGGCGACGATGGTCGCGCCCGATGCGTGGAGTTCGCGGAGCTTTTGGATCTCGCCGGGCTCGAGCTTGGGATCGCCGACGAGCACCAGGGTCTCGCTATCGGTGCTCAAGGCAAGGATTATACAATCTCGGGACCATGCATCGACGTGAGTTCCTCTTCCTCGCTCCAGCGCTCGCTCTCACGAGGGCTCAGGCTCTTCTCTTCCAGATCTCGCTGGCGGAGTGGTCGTTCCATCGCGCCCTCCAAGAGGGTCAGATGGAGCATCTCGATTTCGCGCGAGTCGCTAACCGCGACTTCGGGATCGACGCGATCGAATACGTCAACGTCTTCTTCATGGACAAAGCCCGAGACCGCACTTATCTGAACGAGATGAAATCGCGCGCGGACGGCGAAGGCGTTCGTAGTCTTCTCATCATGTGCGACCGCGAAGGCGATCTCGGCAACCCTGACGACGCCGGACGGAGCCGTGCCATCGAGAACCACCGCAAGTGGGTCGAAGCCGCCGCGGCACTCGGTTGCCATTCCATCCGCGTCAACGCGCGGAGCGACGCGGCGCTCGGCTTCGACGAACAGCAAAAACTCGCAGCCGACGGCTTGCGGCGGCTTTGCGAGCTTGCCGACCCGCATGGGATCAACGTCATTGTCGAGAATCACGGCGGGATCTCTTCGAACGGCGCTTGGCTCGCGGGTGTGATGAAGCGCGTCGATCACCCGCGCGTCGGCACGCTTCCGGACTTCGGAAACTTCCTGATTGAGTCGGATCCCAGAGAGGAGTACGACCGCTATAAAGGTGTAGAGGAGCTCATGCCCTACGCCAAAGCCGTGAGCGCCAAATCTCACGATTTCGACGCCTCGGGCAACGAGATTCGGACCGATTACGAGCGCATGCTGCGGATCGTTCTCAATGCCGGCTATCACGGCTATATCGGGATTGAGTACGAAGGCGACGAGGCAAGCGAGCGAGACGGCGTACGCCTCACGAAAGCCCTGCTGGAGCGGGTGCGGGACACCATTTCTCAAGAAATGGCCTAGTTCTAGTGTCCCACAAAGAGGACATGTCGCCTAAGCCTTTAAGTGTAAGGAGTTTATACAGTACCGTCGAAAAGGGCCACCGCCGGGGCTGGGCCCCGGCTCCTTTTGGACTTCCTCAGGGGTAATAAGAGGAGGGTGGCACTTGAAGCGTACCAGTACAGAACGCTCAGGGCAAATGCCGTCCGGGAACTAAAACGGAGCGCGTTACGTTAGCGCGTTGAGGCAACGCGACATGATTTTTCGTTCAACTCTTCGCTCGATGTCGAAAGAACCTGGCTTCGTCGCGACTTCGATCGTTACGTTGGCACTCGGTATCGGTGCATCGACCGCGATCTTCAGCGTGATCGAAAGTGTATTGCTGCGTCCGCCTCCTTATGGAGATGCGGAACGTCTCGTCGTCGTCTGGGAGACGGAGCCCGATAGGCCCGAGCTCAATGTTGCCGGCGCACTTGATCGATTGGCAAGATCAGAATGCTTCTTTCGATGGACTCGCCGCCTTCACACCCGTTCTGCTGACACGCGGGGACGGTGACACAACCGAAAGGTTTGCCGGTGTGGAAGTCACGCCCAATTTCTTCGATGTGATGGGCGGGCTTCCGCATCTTGGACGAGGTTTTTCCGACGATCCTACCGGCGCGGAGACCGTCATCTTGTTTTACGAGTACTGGGAGCGCGCATCGGGAGCGCTCGGCGACACGCTGACGTTGAACGACCGCAACTATTATTGGGTCTCGTCGTGCGGGAAGGCTTGGTCCTGACGCTTAGCGGCCTCGCGATAGGCCTCGTGACCGCCTTCGCCGATTCGCGATTCTTGGAAGCAATGCTGTTTCAGGTCACGACGACCGACGCTGCTACTTATGGCACGGTTGCGCTCGTGCTGCTTGCGGTGGCCTTCGTCGCGAGCATCGTTACCGCGCGCGACGTGCGGCCCGGGGTCGATCCTTTGATGGCTCTCCGCTACGAATAAGTCTAACCCTATATGATGGCTCCGGACGCATGATCCGGACGGAGCTCAAGAAACTCGCCGAGCACTCTGCCATTTACGGCGTGGCGGATGTGATCCCCTATCTCATCAACTTTCTTCTTCTTCCCGTTTTCACGACCTACCTAGCGCCGGTGGATTACGGCGCGCTCAGCATCTTGCTCCTGTTCGGCGTGCTCACGAAGATCTTGTTCCGTTCCGGCCTCGATGCCGGCTTTTTCCGCATCTATTACGAGCAGAAGACCGATCGCGACCGTAAGTTGCTCGCGACAACGCTCTTTACGACCGCGATCGCGGTAAGCGCCGTGGGGTTCGCGCTCTCGGTGTTAGGCGCGAGCGTTCTCGGACGGTTTCTGCTCGGCGACGCTCTCGTGTCTTCGGACGTAGCAAGCTGGATCATCCTTGTCGCGGCCGACACGCTCCTCAACACCTTTGCTTTCGTCCCAATGAACCTCTTCCGTATCACCGAGCGGCCCAAAGCGTTTACGGTCATGACGCTTTTGCGAAGCGGCATCAATATCGGGCTCAAGCTCGCGCTCATCGTTAACGGGTGGGGTGTTTCGGGAGTTCTCTGGGCGGACCTGATCGCTTCGCTTCTGTTCGTCACAGCCCTCGCGCCGACCCTCGTGCGAAACCTCACGAGGGGTTTTTCGGTACCGCTTCTGAAAGAAGCGGCCGCGTTCGGCCTGCCCAAAGTGCCGCACGGGATCGCCCATCAAGTGTTGAACTTCTCCGACCGGAAGCTCATCGAGATCTTCGCCGCTCTCTCGGCCTCGGGGCTCTACCACATCGGCTACATGATGGGGACGGGCGTGAAGTTCTTTCTCGTGGCCTTCGAGCTCGCATGGAGCCCATTCGTCTATGCGCAAGTCGGAAAACCACACGCCGCCCGAACGCTCGCGCGGATCGCGACCTACGCCTTCGCCACGCTCTTCGGCTTCGGCCTTCTGAACGCTGTCTTTGGCCGGGAGCTCTTGTTCCTCATGGCCGAGCCCCAATATCACCGCGCGCACACCGTCATCCCGGTCATCGTTCTCGCCTACATGTTGCAAGGTGTTTTTGCGCTCAGCTCGATCGGCATTGGGATCAGCAAGAAAACGAATTACTACCCGGCGATAACGATTTCGGCCGCCACGTTGAACGTTATCCTGAACATCCTTTGGATCCCACGCTTCGGGATAGACGGCGCCGCCTGGGCGACAGTTGCTGGCTACGGCGTCATGGCAGCTGCCGGGTTCTATTTCGGGAACAAGCACTATCCGATCCCCTTCGAGTACTCGCGGCTTTTACGGATCGCGGCCGCCGCGGCGCTCGCCTACGGGCTTTCGATGCTCGCGCCCTACGAAGGGCAGGCCGCGCTTCCCATCAAAATTGGGGCCACGCTCGTCTACCCCATCGCGCTCTATTTGTTCGGGTTCTTCTCGGCGGGAGAGATCGATTGGGTGAAAAAGCGACTCCTATCGTAGCTCTTGAACAACCGCGTCGAGCACTTGCTCGACCTTTATTCCGGCAATGCATTGAGGCGCCACGGCGCGCGCGCATTCGGCGGGCGGCCTGCGGATCATATTGCACGGCGAGCAAAACACGGGCTCGCGGACGACGCGGCTGAGACCCAGCGATGCCTCGGGCCCGTAGCGCACCGGGTCCGAAGGCCCGAAGATCGCGACGTTCGATGTCCCCACCGCGTGCGACAAGTGCATGGGCCCGGTATCCCCTGTGACAAAGACGTCGAAAGATTCGACGACGGCCGCAAACGTCGCGAGGTCCGCCCCCAAGAGAACTCTCGGCGAGGATTGAGCGCGCGCGGCGATCCTCTCGACGAGCGCTCGGTCTCCAGATGAGCCGGTGAGCACGACGCTCGCCCGCTCTGATAGACGGTCGATGAGTGCGGCGAATTTCTGGTCTTCCCATTGCTTGAGCGCGCGCCCGGCGCTCGGGTGGATCCCGATCCGAGGCGTGGCCGTGTGCGGAAGGAGCTCGCGCGCAGCGTTCCGGTCCTCGGCCGTGACGAAGTTAAAAGGGCGATAGCTCGCTTCCCCAGTTTCGATATCGGGGTAGAGCGTTCTCACCAGCTCGAGGTTCTGCCAGTACCAGCTCTTCTTCTCGTCCCAACGGGCCGGATGGCTGAGAAGATAAGCCCCGCCGGTGTCGCCATAGCCCGCCCGCAGGGGCGCGCCGGACAAGGCGACAAGCAACAGCACCCGCACGTCACCTTGAAAGTCGATGGCAAGATCCGGGGGATTGGCGGCGAGAGCGCGCCGTGCGTCGCGGAAACGAATTTCTTGGCCCCACGCGGCCCACGGCGTGTCGACGATGCGTACCGTATCGATGAAGGGAAGCCGGCGCGCGATCGGCTCGTTCCATCTACCGACCGCGAGCTCGAGCTCGGCGTCGGGCGCCGCGGCGCGAAGCACCTTCAACGCGGGAAGTGTCGTCAGCAGGTCGCCGAGGCGGTCGAGGCGGAGCGCCTGGATATGCCGCACCGCGCGCACGTCCATGGCGGATCGATCTTGGCGCGGCGGCCGAAGCCGCGCGAGCTTGGACACAGCACGCAGGCCGAGGTCGAGCGCACCGAGCACGACCCGCTCACGTGGGTCGTATATACGGGGCCCGCCGCGTTCAAGACGCTTTTTAGCGAGCTTCCGAGACGGAGCGAAGAACGGACTCAAAACGTTCCCCCACGAGATCCCAACTGAAGTCCTCTTCGGCCCGCTTGCGGGCTGAGGCGCCGAGTGTTTTCCGAAGCGAGCGCGAGGACGCCAACTTTCGAAGCGCCTCCGCTAGCGACCCGGGGTCTTTCTCCGGAACAAGAAGGCCGTCTTCGCCGACGCGGATGGCTTGCGGGATGCCGGCGACGTCGCTGGCAACAATGGCCGTCCCCGAAGCCATGGCTTCCAAGAGAACGTTGGGCAGCCCGTCCACGTTCCCCGCGCCGTCCCGAACCGATGGCACCGCGACAATATCCGCCATCGCGAAATAACCCTGCAGCGCATCACGCTCGACGTTCCCGACGAAGTGGGCGCGCTCGTAAATGCCAGCTTGGCGCGCTCTCTCCTCGAGAGCCGGCCGTAGATCGCCCTTACCTGCAATGACGAGATGGATCGGCTCTTGCTCGAGCGCCGCGGCCGCGTCGACGAGATATTCGAAACCTTTCTTGTGGACGAGCCTACCCACCGCAAGGATCACGACCGCGTTTTTCTCGATTCCGAGACTCTGGCGCAGCTCCGTGGGCTCGCCACCGAAAGGCCCCACATCGACGCCGTAGGGCACGACACGCGGTTTCTCCGTGGCTCCGAGCGCAAGACTTCGTTCGGCAAGATCGTCGCTACACGCCGTCGCCGCCCGCGCCTGCGAGAAAGCGAGCTTGGCCGCGGATCGGAAGGCGCTCTTTTTCTCGGACATAAAGACATCGGAGCCATGCAGGCTCACGACGAGCGGAAGACCGCGAGCTTTGGACACGGGCCAAGCCATCGTACCGTTCGGCACGACCCAATGTGCGTGCACGACGTCGTAGCGCTCTCTATAAGACTCGGAGAGGAGCTTCCGGGTCCCTGAGACGAGCGCGAGCGGCGCGGCGAGATAGGTCGCGCCGCGAAGTGCTATGTCCGCGCGAAGCGATTCCGCATAGCCGAAAACACTGAGACCTTCGGTGGGCGCATAGCGATAGGGGCGAAAACGTACGCCGGGAACGGGCTCGAGGTCGAGGTCGCGATGCGCTGGAAGCACCACCGTGACCTCGTGCCCGCGGCTGGCGAGGGCCTTGGTGATCGAAGCGATGAAAGGCGCCGTCGTATCTCGGGCATATTTCGGGTAGGACGACGTAATGGTGAGGATTTTCACAGTCGGCGTGTGGATTATAGCTTCAATTCATCTTTGTGTTATGCTCCGCGCGGCGCCTCCCCCCTCAGCTGGCCGCCCTTTTTATAAGGGATTCCTGATGAATAATGTCCTCTTTCGGCACTGCACGGAGCGGGTGACCGAAGCCGTCAATATCGGCTCGATGGAGCTCGTCAACCTGAGGCAGAACGAGCTCACCCCCGAGTTCATCCTTCTCGGGCTTCTTGAGCAGGATAATTCCGAGACGATGCATCTGATCGGGGATCTCGGTCACCCGACGGAGCAAACGAAACAGTCGATCGTCGACCTGATCCTCGCAGCCCAGCGCAACAAGCTGAAATTGCGCCGCGAAGGCTCACTCCAAATCCTCGTCTCGCCACAAACAGCGGAAGTGCTCCGCATGGCGAAAGAGGAGGCCGACAATTTGGGAGACCGCTTCGTTGGTGTCGGCGCCATGCTCTTAGCACTCCATCGCGAACCCGCGGGCCTCTCGGCGCGCATTCTTCGCGACCTCGGCTTCCGATACGAGCGCACGAAAGACGCCTATCTCCGGCAGCGTGGAAGCAACACCGTCGACGATAAGCGCGGCGAAACGAAGCTCGAGACGCTCAAAAAGTACACGACGGACCTCACCGAGCTCGCCCGCAAAGGCTCGCTCGACCCCGTCATCGGTCGCGAGGAAGAGATCCACCGCCTCATCCAAATTCTGTTACGCCGGAAGAAAAACAACCCGGTACTTATCGGCGAGCCCGGCGTCGGCAAGACGGTCATCGTCGAAGGACTCGCCCAGCGCATCGTGGATGCCGAAGTTCCCGACACGCTCGCCAATAAGCGCGTCCTGCTTCTCGAGATGAGCGAAGTGGTCTCGGGCTCCAAGTTTCGTGGTGAGTTCGAAGAACGGCTCAAGACCATCAAGGACGAGGTCCTCGCAGCGCATGGAAGCGTCATTCTTTTCATCGACGAGCTCCACACCGTCGTCGGCGCCGGCAATGTGGAAGGCGGCCTCGACGCCTCCAACATGCTGAAGAGCGCGCTCGCGCGTGGGCAGCTCCGCTGCATCGGCGCTACCACACTCGAGGATTACAAAAAATACATCGAGAAGGACAAAGCGCTCGAGCGCCGATTCCAGAGCGTCATGATCAAAGAGCCATCGGTTTCGGATACGGTGCGCATTCTGAAAGGCCTTCAGCGGCACTACGAGCTCCATCACAACGTCACCTTCAGCGACGAGGCCGTCGATTCCGCGGCCAAGCTCGCGGAGCGCTACATTGCGGATCGATTCCTTCCCGACAAAGCGATCGACCTCCTGGATGAAGCGGGCTCGCGCAAACATCTCGAGCTCGTCTACGCGCCGCCCGAGGTACGCCGCGCCAAGCGCGATCGGAACAAACTGATAGCACAGCAACGAGAGGCCTACCAATCACAGGATTACGAGAGCGCGGCCGTCTGCCAGCAAAACATCATGCGCCTGGAGGGCGACCTCAAACAAATGATGAAAACGTGGCGGGAGAGCCGCGACCCACAGGACTCGACGGTCGGGACCGAGGACATCGCACGTGTCGTACAAGGCTGGGCGGGCATTCCTGTCATGCGCATGCTCGAATCCGAAGCGCAAAAGCTCACGCGGATGGAAGACAACATCCACCAACGCATCGTCGGCCAGGAGAACGCTGTCCGCGCGATCTCCAACGCCATAAGGCGCAATCGAGCGGGCCTCAAGAGCCGAAAGCGACCGATCGGATCGTTCATCTTTCTCGGGCCCACGGGCGTGGGGAAGACGGAGCTCGCCAAAGCGCTCGCGCAATTCTTGCTCGACGACGAAGACCGGCTCATCCGGCTCGACATGAGCGAGTACATGGAGCGCCACTCGATCTCCAAGATGATCGGGTCACCTCCAGGCTATATCGGCTACGGCGAAGGCGGGCAACTCACCGAGCAGGTGCGACGCAATCCGTACAGCGTGATCCTTCTCGACGAGCTCGAGAAGGCGCATCCCGACGTTTATCACATGTTGCTGCAAATTCTGGAAGATGGTCGTTTAACGGACGCGCAAGGACGTACGGTCAGCTTCGTCAACACGATCATCATCGCCACGTCCAACATCGGCAGCGAAGACATCACACGTGAATTAACCGGCATCGGTTTTTCGAAACCGGTCTCCTCGCAAAAGTACGAAGAGATCAAAGACCGTGTGATGCGCCAGGTCAAAACGGTCTTCAAGCCAGAGCTTCTGAACCGCATCGACGACCTGATCGTGTTTCACCAACTCGATAGAGAGCACATCCGTCAGATCGTCGATCTGGCGCTCGATGATTTGAGCGAGCGGCTCGCGGAGCAGAACCTCACGATTCAAGTCACGGACGCGGTGAAGGATAAACTCGCCGCTGACGGCTATGATCCCATCTATGGCGCAAGACCTCTTCGTCGTACGATGGAATCGCAGCTCGAGAACACCCTCGCCCAACAGCTCATTAGCGGTGACATCAAAAAGGGCGACCACGTTCTCGTTTCGCTCCAGGACGACACCATCATCACCGCGGTCGCGCTCGCCGCGCAACCCGTCACCGCGCCCGGTCGAGGGCAGAATACCTGACGTTTCTTTGAGCTTCCGAAGGCTCGTTCTTCTTTTGGCTCTCCTCGCGGCCGCATGCGACCCGCGGCCCGAGGGTAGCACCGCGACCCCTCTTGGGGCGCGGCCAAACGTTCTGCTCGTCACCATCGAGACGCTCAGGGCCGACCACGTCGGAAGCTACGGTTACGCGCGGAACACGACACCGAACCTCGATCGTCTGGCAGCCGAAGGCGCACGCTTCGCGACAACCATCGCTCAGGCCCCTTTCACGTTGCCCTCGGTGACGTCTCTGATGACGGGACGGACGCCGCCCCATCATGGTGTCCGCAACCACCCTGCGACACTCGCGCCCGAGATCGAGACCCTCGCCGAACGTTTCAAGCAAGCGGGCTATCAAACGGCGGCCATGACGCGGCACACGTGGCTGCGCCGCAAATCGGGGCTCGACCAAGGCTTCGACGCGTATCACAACAACAAGTTCGCCGCCGGGCTGGACGCGCGGAGTCTCTCGCTCGCCGCAACCGACTGGCTCGAAGCGCGGGATCCCGAAAAGCCGTTTTTCCTCTGGCTCCACTTTCTCGACCCGCACCTTCCTTATACGCCCGCTTATCCTTACGCGGTGCTCTTCCACGAGGCACACGCCGAGGACGAGAGCGTGAAACATCTACGTGCCATGATGGACCGCGAGCGCACGAGCTACGAGCCAACGCCTTACGCGGACATTTCCGGTGGCCCCTATTACGACCTCGTCTTGCCCTACTACGCCAAAAACGCCATCTTGCTCGATTTCGCCTTTTGGCGGCGCTCACGTGGGAGCATCTTCTTCGACGAGGGCAGCTACGCAGAGGTCGACCTTCGTGAAGTCCGCGATCTCTATGACGGTGCTATCGCCTATACGGACGACAACCTCGCCAGGATCCTGAAGACGCTCGCCGAGCTCGAGCTCGAGGCTTCGACTATCGTTGCGGTCACGGCGGACCACGGAGAAGCGTTGGGCGAGCACGGCCTTTCCTTCACCCACGACTTCACGCTCTATGATGAAGTCCTGCGCGTGCCGCTCGTGATCCGCTACCCGGGCGTGATCGAGCCCGGTATCGAGATTGAGCAGCAGGTCCGCCTCATGGATGTCGGGCCGACGCTTCTCGAGCTCGCGGAGCTCAAGCCTTTTGAAGGCGTCGAAGCAACGAGCCTCGCGCCCCTTCTCGAGGGTGGGACCCTGCCGTTTCTGAACGCTTTCTCGGAGAGCGCTCCGAAGCGACACATGTTCCCGGAGCACAAGCGCATCTATTTCGACGGCATCCGCGGCAAGTGGCGGAGCCTGCGCACCGAGCGCTTCAAACTCATCAAGATCCCCCATCCCGATGGCGACCGCTACGAGCTCTACGACATCGTGAGCGATCCAGAAGAGTCCCGAAACCTCTACGACGAGCTCCCCGGCGAGGCCGGCAAGCTCGTGCCGCTACTTCGCGCTTGGGTGGAGGGTGATCCGGCCCGCGACGCCGACACGAGCGCCGCGGAGGAAGGCGAGCTCCAAGGTCTCGACCCGGCGGCCATCGAGCAGCTCAAAGCGCTCGGCTATATTCAAAAATAGAAGGCGTCCCTCCGCTCGCTCAAGAGCGCACGGTTCGCGTCATGCAACCGCGTCCTGGCGCCGACGCTCGTTAGGAGAACCAGTTCTTCAGTAGAACTTGAAGCGGCCCTCTCGTGCCCTCGAGCGTGCAGAGTGCATCTTGCGCGCCAGTATGTTTCGGCTGGATCCCGAGGACAGCTTTGTATTCAACGATGGCGCGCGTTTTCAAGTCGAACGACTGGTAGTACCGGCCAAGCAAAAAGTGGGCCTCAGCGTTTTGCGAGTTCCTTGTTGTCCGTAAACAGCGGTGGCCACCTTGCGAGCTTGTTCGACGAGCTCGTGACCGAGTACATCCTGCGTCACAAGTCCCGCCTCGACCATCGCCTGGCCGATACGTGGCCGTCCCTGCATCGCATCCAAGGCGATCTCGATCCCTTCCTCGGTGACGCGGGCAGCATCCCGAATATCCCGCCTTTTGTCGATAGCTGGAAGATCGTTCAAGTACAGACGATTCCGGAAGACATCACGCTCTACGGCATGTCGCCTCACATGCATCTGCACGGGAAGGACATGAAGTACGTCGTGACCTACCCCGACGGCCGCGACGAAATGATATTGAGCGTGCCAGGCTACAGCTTCGAGTGGCAGGTCTACTACGAGCTCACCGAGCCACTGCGCATTCCGGCGGGGAGCAAGCTCACCGCCACCGCGCATTACGACAACTCGCTCTATAACCCTTATTAACTGCTCTCAGGTTAACACCCTAGGGCCCGCGCTAAGCAGTTGTACACCCCGCGCTTTCCGGAGCTCGGACAAAACGTTCGTCATCGTCTGGGGGCGATCGTTTGCGTTTTTTTTCAGACAGCTTTCCGCGAGAAACGCAAGCGGCTCCGGCGCGGACGGAACAAGCTGGCGCAGGGACTCTGGGTCAGAGTTCATGATCGCTCCGAACTTCTCCAAGACATTCTCACCTGCGAAAGGGCTACGGCCCGTCAGCATCTGATAGAGAACGCAGCCGAAGGAAAACACGTCGGCTCGGGCGTCGATTACTTCACCGAGTGCTTGCTCTGGCGCCATATATTCGGCAGTCCCTAGGATTTGACCCGTTCTCGTGATGCGCTCGAGCTTTGTTACGTCGGTTCCCGACACCGCATCTACGAGCTTGGCGATCCCGAAGTCGAGAAGTTTCAAGCTGCCGTTGCTCGTCACGAAGATATTCCCCGGCTTCAAGTCACGGTGAACGATCCCTTTGGCGTGGGCGCTCTCGAGACCTTCGGCAAGTTGGATCGACACCGCGAAGACGTTATCCATATCGAGAGGCTTTTCGTCTTTCAGGTAATATTTGAGCGTCCGCCCCTCCAAATATTCCATCACTATATGGGGGCGACCTTCGTGCTCGACGAGCTCTATAAAACGCACGATATTCCGGTGTTCGAGTGAGGACGCCGCCACCGCTTCACGTTTGAATCGAGACAACCCTTCCTCGGTCACGAGTTCGCGTGGAAGGCGCTTCAGCGCGAAGATCTTTCCCTCCGGGTCAGCGACCCTGAACACCTCGCCCATACCGCCCTTGCCGATCCGTTCGAGAACGCGATAACGCCCTATCATTCGTGGGGGTGGCTTTTCGTGGCCGGTCAGCTTCGCCACCGGGACTTCCAAATAGGCGTCGTCGAAGGCATCGAGAAGCGAGCGCACTTCCGCGAGAAGTTCCGGGTCGCTCCGGCACAAGCGCTCGATGAAGCGCTCGCGTTTCGATGGTTCCTGTTCGAGCGCCGCATTGAGCGCCGCCTTCGACCGTTCCCAGCGATCAGTCACCGAACGAGATCCCGAGGTCACGTGCAGCGCGGACGATGTCACTCGACCTCGGGACCCGCTTCAAATTCGAGACCGCTTTTTCGAGCGGCACGAGCTGAATCGTCGGAGGGCGCAGCGCCACCATGCATCCCCATTTACCTTCAACCGCAGCGCGTGCCGCGGCGGAGCCGAACCGCGTTCCAAGAAGGCGATCCCAGTTGGTCGGCTGCCCGCCGCGCTGGAGATGTCCCAGCACGAGAGAGCGTGTCTCCGCGCTCGTCAATTTGGTGATGCGGTCTGCGACGGACTCACCGATTCCGCCAAGACGTCCTTCGAACCCGAACCCCGCCTTTTCTCGGAACCGCTGCACGCCGCCAATCGGCACCGCTCCCTCCGCCGCAACCACGATACTGAAGCGCCGCCCGCGGCGCGCTCGGTCCCGGATCTTTTCGCAGACGCGCTCGATGTCGAAAGGGATCTCCGGAATGAGAATGACGTCGGCTCCCCCGGCGATACCCGCATGCAGCGCGAGCCAACCAACATTCCGCCCCATCGTTTCGAGCACCATGACCCGCCGATGGCTCGAAGCCGTCGTATGCAGCCGGTCGAGCGCTTCGGTCGCGACACTCACCGCCGAATCGAATCCAAAGGTCATCTGCGTCGCCGCGACGTCGTTATCGATCGTTTTGGGCACGCCAACGACCGGAATGCCCATTTGAAAAAACTTTAGTCCAATCTTGAGCGTGCCGTCGCCGCCGATGACGATGAGCGCGTCGAGGCCGAGTTTCTTGAAATTCGTGACGACTTCTTCCGATCGATCTATATAGACGACCCCTTCGGGTTTTCTCTGCGGAAATCGGAACGGGTCGCCGTGATTGGTCGTCCCGAGTATCGTGCCGCCCGTGTGCAGAATGCCGCGAACGTCGACCGGCCGCAGGGTGCGGCTTCGCTTGATGTTGAGTAGCCCACCAAAGCTTTCTTGAATACCGACCGCTTCCCAGCCGAGCGAGTAGGCGCTTCGCACAACCGCGCGGATCACCGCGTTCAAGCCGGAACAGTCGCCGCCGCCCGTCAAAACACCCATGCGTCTTCGTCGTTTCATGAGCGCATACTTTCGACAACGTAATCGACGTCGTCATCGGACATCGATGGGTAGAGTGGTAGAGACAAAATCGAGGTCGCGGCTTCCTCCGCGACGGGACAACTCCCCTCCCCTTGCCCCAACTCTCTATAAGCCGGCTGGAGATGTACGGGCACCGGGTAGTGCACGAGCGTTTGCACGCCTCGTGATGCGAGCCGTTCCATCCAAGCGTCACGCGACGGCGTACGAACGACGAATAGATGCCGTGCCGACAACACGCCATCACGAACAAGAACGCCGGTCGCACGAAGCTCTGTTTCGTCGAGCCCTTCTTCGTAGCGGCCCGCGAGCTCGCGGCGTCGTCGATTCCATCGCTCGAGATGCGGAAGTTTGGCGCGAAGGACCGCCGCCTGGATCTCGTCGAGGCGACTATTGAGCCCCACCTCCGTGTGGACATAGCGGCTCTTCTGACCGCCATTTCTCAAACGGGCGAGCGTCGCCGCAAGCTCTTCGTCGTCCGTGGTGATGAAGCCGCCATCGCCCAGTGCACCGAGATTCTTGGTGGGGTAGAAGCTAAAGGCACCCGCGCGGCCGAAGGCTCCGAGAGGGCGGTCACGATAACGCGCACCGTGCGCCTGACAGGCGTCTTCGACGACGACGAGTCCTTGCGTCTCGGCGAGCTCGAGCAGCGCGTCCATCGCGCAAGCGTTCCCGTAAAGATGGACGGGAACGATCGCCCGGGTCCTGGCAGTGATGCGCTCTTCCACAGATGCAGGCGAGAGGGTGAGGGTTTCCGGGTCGACGTCGGCGAAAACAGGGCGGGCACCGACCCGGCTTATCGCGAGCGCGGTGAAAGTCGCCGTCAACGGAGACGTCACAACTTCGTCCCCCGCGCCGATGTCGAGCGCCATCAAAGAGAGGCTAATGGCATCCGTGCCCGAGGCGACGCCTACGCCGTAGCGCGTCCCGATCGCCCGCGCATATTCCTCTTCGAACGCCTCGACTTCCGGGCCCAACACGTACCACCCAGAGCTCACCACCCGCTCGATCGCGGTTCGAATTTCGCGCGAGAGATCGGTGTCACAGATGGTGAGGTCGTTGAACCGAACGGTGCGGTCACTCACGTCAGATAATGCTCGATGTTCTCGCGGTAATAGTCGACCGTCTTTCTCAACCCGTCGCTCAAAGTGGTCTCGGGTCGCCAGCCCAGCTGCTGCTCGATCTTTGAATAGTCCGTGTAGAAATCCCCGATATCGATGCGGCGGCGCTCCTCGGGGAACGGAACGAGTCGGTAGGTCGCCTCTTTTCCCGATACTTTGTACAGGAGCTCGAGGTAGGTACGCAGAGAGATGGGCGGTTTGGCGCCAAGGTTGAACGTCTCGCCCATGGCTTCTTCGGAAACCGCGCTCAAAAGAAACGCGTCAACGACATCGTCCACGTAGTTGAAGTCACGTTTCTGCTCGCCGTCGCCGAAGAGCAGGATCTCCTCGTCGAGCACGACGCGCCGTATGAACCATCCCGCAAAGCCTTGCCGGTTGTGTTTCATCAACTGGCGCGGCCCGTAAGTGTTGGTGAGCCGCAGCGACGTCGTGCGCAGCCCGTACACGTCGCAATAAATCTGGTGATACCTCTCGCCGCTCGCTTTGTTGATGCCGTTCACATCAGTGGGGCGTATGGGATGGTCTTCATTCGCGGGAAGATCCACCGGTTTTCCATAGATCTGTCGTGTGCTGGCATAGATGATTCGGACCTCTGGGTTCGCATGCCGGCAGGCCTCGAGGATGGAGAGCTGGCTTCGGCAGTTGATCTCGAGATCGGTCATCGGGTCGGTCATGCTGTCGACGTGGCTGACCTGGCCCGCGAGGTTGAACAGAAAGTCCTGGCCGCGTACAAGATATTGCATACCGTTCTCGTCGCGGACATCGGCGATATTGACTCGCACGCTTTTTTCGATCCCGTCGACGTTGAAAAGGTTTCCTCCGTAATCAGGGATGAGCGAGTCGACGAGAAGAACATCTGCCCCAAGGGGGACGAGCGCTCGGGCTAGATTACTTCCTATGAAGCCCAGGCCGCCTGTGATCAGAACTTTCTTGTTCTCGAAGGCTTTTTTATAGAGCTCACGTCGTTTATCGTCCATCGTTGACTCTAGTGGAGACCGCGGCTCAGCGCGCGACGCGCTCGGGGTCGTGCGTGGACGAGGAGCGCGAAGCTTCGGCAGGCGGCTCCGCTTTCCTCAGATGCGTCTTCCGCACGACCAGGTCGATCCACAACTTCGCGAGGTCCAAAAGAGTTTTCGAGACGCGGGAGAAGTTGAAGAACTGACTCTTGCCATAGACCCGGTGGAAATGGTGTACGGGCACTTCCTGGATGCGAAAGCCGTGATCTTGGACCTTCTTCATGAGCTCGACGCAAATGACTCCGCTGTCCTTCGTCAGCTCGACTTTGTCGAAGATGGCGCGGCGGAACAAACGAAAGTCACAATCGACGTCGCTGAGCTTCAACCCGAAAGCGACGCGCACGCTCCAGTGATAGAGACGTCCAACGATGACGCGGTGCAGTGGGTCCGAGCGCCCGGTCTTTCTTCCGTTGACA
>SMYC01000202.1 GCA_004356105.1 Acidobacteriota bacterium
CCCTGATAGCTGGACTCGTCGCCCGACAACACGCCTTCGGCGAGGCGCGTCCGGGTGACCGAGTAATACGCGTTCAGCCGTAAATTCGTATAGAACGAGAAGTTTCCGTCGACCCCGAGGAGACTGTTCGAGAGACCGTTTTCCGAGACCGAGCTCGTGCGGTGGGTCGCCATGACGCCGATATCGCCTCGAGCGAGCACGTCTCGACGCACCCGCATAACCGTGAAGTTTGTCGGCTCGAGACTGCCATCGATGCCGTCCGTTTGGATGTTGAGCGCACCGACACGAAATTTTCCTGTCCGCCCCGTGACGCGGCCCCCTGCGATGATGGGGTCGACCCCTCCATCGGTGAGACCGATCCGCCGGCTGAAGAACATGATCGGCGCCAAGTTCTGGGTGTTGCGTCCTGGCCGAAATCCTCCGCCGCGCAGCTGCCGACCGCCGAACACGAAGATATTTTGGCCTTCGAGAAAGAACTCCCGCTTCTCGGGAAAGAACAAGCTGAAACGCGTCAAGTTGACCTGTTGCTCGTCGGCCTCGACTTGGGCAAAGTCCGTGTTATACGTGAGATCGGCGATGAGACTTTTCGTCAAACCATATTTCAAGTCAAAGCCAAAATCCCCGTTGAGATCATTGCTGACCGGCGGGTCTTTAGTGACATCCGAGATGACGGACGAGATAGCGTAAGGTTTGAGCTCGAGGTTACGCGACGACAACGGCGCCTGAATACCCACGAGAGTCGCCGCTTCGGAGAGACGGTAAATGCCCCTATATCGGTGCGAAGCCTTCACGGGAGACAGAAACGACTCCTCGTTCTTCCAGCGCACGCTGCGACGGATGTTGATACTCCAGATTTGCTCGCGGCCTTTCTTGTACCGTAGCGACTTGAACGGGATCGCCATCTCCATCGTCCAGCCTTGGTCATCCCTCGAGGCCTTGACGTCCCAGACCGTGTTCCAATCCGCGTTGTTCGCGTTCCCATCGTCGCTGATGCTCTGGTCCCGAAGCGCCCCGAGAGGGTTCGTTTGGAAGAAGAAACCGTTGCGGCGATCGTAAAACGTATCGAGTACGACGGTAACGGCCTCGTTCTGGAAAATGTTCCGATGGTCACGCCGCATCTCGTTGACGATCATCCGCTCGGGATGGCTGTCCCAACACCGCGCCGAGATGTAGATGTTCTCGTCATCGAAAAAGACCCACGCTTCTGTTTTTTCCGTTGCCAGCTGACCTTCGTGCGGCTCCTGCTGAATGAAATCGCTAACGGAAGGGACAGTGGCATAGGGTGGGTCGTCCAGCTTCCCGTCGAGCACGATGGGCTCGGTGATGCGCGTCGCGCGCATGGTGACGCGACCCATCTCGTCGCGGGAAATGACTGCGGGCGCTATCGGAGCCGGCGGGCCGTGAAGAACGACAGGCGTCTCGGTCGCGTCGTCGTCGTCCACGGCGAGCGCCTCGGATACGACAAACGGCCACACTAATACGAACATTGACGCGACGTACCGCGCCGGTCGAAGGAGCTTCATACGATGCCTATGCCAGCCAGCTGAGCTTAACGCAGAACCCATCGCTCCGCCATCTCACTGCCCGATCTTCGATGTTTCCTCATCCGGGAGTTCGATGAGAACGGCCGATGCGCTCAGCAAGGCTGTAAGATTTGCGCTCACTGGCTGTCGTGGCGCATCGGCCTCAACGCCGGCGCCGCACGCGAGAAGATCCGCGTGGCCCGCGCGCTCGCGAACCTTCCGCTCATCAGCAAGGCGTTGAAATATTGCCGCATGAGCGTCGCCGCGCCGAGGCTATGAAGGTCGTCGCCGAAGCTGCCCTGAACGCAGAGCTCTGATCCCGGAACGAGCGCCGACCGCTACCAAGTCATCGTCCACATCGACCAGCCCGTTCTCGGAAATCCCGAGAACGGGGGGCAGTCGACGCTGGAGGGCGGCATCGGCGTTTCCGCGGAAACGTCTCGCCGGATTGCGTGCGATGCGCAGGTGCTCTTCGAGACGCCACGCTACGTTCTTAGCGCCAGCAAAGCGATGTATGACGTGACCCCCGACGGCGAGCGCTTCCTCATGAGTCTAAGCGCCGGGACCCGGAGCCGATCACCGTCGTCCTCAACTGGGCGGCGGAGCTCGAGCGATGATCCCGTCTTCACTTTGGCGACGCCTGTCACCGACTTGCAAGACGAAGACGTGCCCGGAAAGCACGACGCCCGTCTCCTTGCGAAGCGCGATTTCATCGCGATGGACGACACCGAAACCGCTGTCCCGAGCAAGCGCTTCGATGTAGTGCGGGGAGTGAGCGAACCGGCCGCTGGTTCGGAGCTCGTAGCTTTCTCCAGCACAAGCTTCGGTGCTGAAGGCGAAGAGGCCGTTCTCGGTCAGCGCCCTCCTGCACGCCAGAAATACCGCCTCGAGACAACCAACGTAGATAAAAACGTCGGCAGCCAGAATCAGGTCCAAGTCCCTCCGGTGAGCCTCGAGCTCTTCCAGGAGGTCTCGAGTCTGTAGCTCGTCGTAGACGGCTTTGTCCCGTGCCTCATCGATCATTTTCGGCGCCAAATCCACGCCGGAGAGATGCGCCGCCACATCTCGGAAAAGAGGACCGCAAAGCCCCGTCCCACAACCTATGTCCAGCACGTTCCAAAAGGGCCCCTCGACCGGTACGGCTCGACCCACGGCCTCCCTCAGAACACGAGGAGCGTGATATCCGAGCTCGTGCACCAAGTGCTCATCGAACGCGTCCGCGCATCCATCGAAAAGCTCCCGCACGTACTCTTTGGGAACGTCATCCCGCGACTCTCCCTTCATCGCAGCGTGAAGATGCCCGGCGGCGGCGTGGTCGGGCTCGACCTCGAGGATCGACGCGTAGCAGTCAGCGGCCTGCTCTCTCTCCCCTTTGTTCCAAAGGATGTTGCCCAAGTGATAGAGGGCCGAGACGAGGGTCGGATTCAGTGCGATGGCTTTCCGGTAGCATTCGATGGCCTCTTTCACCTTCGCTTGACTCATTCTCACGGCGCCGAGGTTCGAGTAATAGTACGGTTGCGAGGGGTCGCTCCGAAGCCGTCTCGAGAAGCTCGGCGGCTAAAAAGTGATTCCCTCCTTGATGGGCGATCAGGCCGCGATGGTGAAGCGCCTCGGCGTGTCCGGGCTCTCGTTCAAGAATTTGACGGTAAATCGCGTCGGCCTCGGCGAGACGCCCAGACCGATGAAGCTCCAGAGCTTTGTCGATCATGGCGATAAGACCTCACGTTATCAATGAATTAGCGCGATTTTGTGAAGCAGATGGATGACGGGACGCGCGTCAGGCCATCCTTGCAGCGATATGCGTGCAAACGCCGGACCGTCTTTGGAATTGCGGTCTTGACAGCCGTTCCCTCGGCTCTTACTCTCGTAGTTAAGCCACAAAAAATCTTAAGAGCTCGAATATCGAGGAGACCCCATGCTCAGCTGGATTTCCGGCAAGGGGAATACTGTCGAGGAGCTGATCGCTCAGAAGCAGTACGACAAGGCTATCGATGCGATCAAAGCGCAGCTCGACGAGAGGCCAAAAAATACGCGGCTTCGTCTGCAAATGGGTGACGTCTTGGCCATGGCCGAGAGGACGGAAGCGGCCATCAAGGTCATGCTCGATCTGGCAGAGGAGTTCGCCACGGAAGGGTTCACCGCCAAGGCCGTGGCCATTCTCAAGAAAATCCAGCGCCTCGATCCAACGCGCGCCGGCATCGACGAGAAGCTCGCCGATCTGATCCGGGCAAGAGATGTCCCGGTAGCGATACCAAGTGTCGCTCCGCCCCCTCGGGACGTGACCATCGAAGCGCAAGCGGAGGTGTCTTCGCCAGATGAAGGTGACGCACCCGTCCGCTCACCTCTGTTCGATGACTTCTCCCGCGAAGAGCTCTTGGCTGTGATGAACGGGCTCGACCTTTTGACTTTCGAGCCTGGCGAGATCATCATGACCGAAGGTGAGACAGGTGCTAGTCTTCTCATTCTCACCACCGGCACCGTGCGTGCCTACGTCATCAACGCTTCCGGCGCCAACCTCGAGGTGAGGACGATGGACGAAGGCGAGTTCTTCGGAGAGATCTCGCTCCTCAGCGGAAAGCCACGTACGGCAACGATCACGGCTGCAACTCCCTGCGAGCTCTTGGAGCTCAACAGGACGACGCTCGATAAGATCTCCGAAGATCACCCACGGGTGAGAGAGATTGTGCAAGAGTTCTCCGAAAAGCGAGCCGGAAGCATTGACGAAGTCATGGCCCGCTCCACCTGAGCTCAGCGAACCTCCGCTTCAACTTGCACAAAAGCCTCGGCGATCGGCGCGTCGGCGCTGGGGTTGAAGCTCCGATAGTCCAGGCCGAGGAGCTCGAGCATCGTCGCCGCGATCTGACTCTGATAGTGCTCGCCCGTGGACGTCGCCTCGCCGACTTTCGGTGTGTCAGGACCGAAGACGCCGATCCAGATCTCGTCTGCACCAGGGACATCCTTTCCATGAGACGTCCAGTCGTCCGGATTGCGCCCGCGGCCGTGATCGGTCGTCACGATTAGGGTGGAGCGGCCACGGTAAGGCTCGGTCGATTGCAGATACGTCCAGAGCTCGCGGAGCGCGTCGTCGAAGAGTTGGATCCCGTGCAAGGTTCGGTCGTAGCGGCGCTCGTGCGCCCAGTCATCCGTCTCGCCCGCCGCAAGATAAAAGACCCGCGGCTCGTGAGCTCGAATGTATTCCATCGCGAGACCGAAAGTCATCGCATCGTGTCGCGTCGAATCCCAGGGCGTCATCATTTGCATTTGAAGGCGATGAAAGATCGACATCCCTTCCGTGGCCAGCGCCTCGGGGACCGCTTCGTATCCAGCGTTCGAGAAAATGGTGGACTCGCTTTGCCGCGTGATCCAATCGAAGACGCGCCACGAAGCGAAACAAGCCACCTGGTGGCGCTCTAGGCCCAACTCTTCACGGATATATTCGAGGACCGTTTTGCGTGGGCTGAAGACGGCGTCGTTGCTGTCGATCGAAGGCAGTGGCGCTCCGTTCAAAATCTCGGCATAACCGGGATACGAGAATAGATGCGAATTCTTCGCCTTCACGCGGCTTCCGCGGCTGCGATTGCCGAGAACGATACCCTCGGCAGAAAGCTCCTTCCAGAAGAAAGGCATGAGCTTCTCCCGCCGTGTGACAGCATCCTCGCTCCAATAGGCTCGGCGTACCGCCTCGACGTCCTCGATACCCGAGCTCTCTTTCGCGTTCTCCGTGACGAGGGCCGGGTCGGCACCGCTGAAAAGCTCCTGGTGGCGGATGCCATCCGCGGTGACGAGGAAGACAAACTCGGTCTTCCGCTCCTGGGCAGGGGCGGCCCGAGCGACAAACGCAATTACGAGTACAGTCCCAATCCATCGCATCATGACGGGAGCGTAACATATACGCGGGAGGCCGAAGAGCAGCGAGATCTCCCCAGGGCTCGTCCATTGAAAACGCCGCTAGTTTTGCTCCCTACGCACACGCACCGGATAGTCCGGGCGAGCCGAGCTCGGTGGCGTGCTCTGCTCGAGCTCGCTCAGAACGACTTCGATTGCCTTTTCAACTGAGGGTCGCGGCCGTCGTGGCGCGCGGACCAAAGATCGCCCGCATAAATGAAGGCGATGTGCGAAGCGCTCACCGCCGGCTGACCGAGCAGCCTCGTGTCCCGCGTGTCCACTGCCTCGACGGCGGAAACGAGAGCCAGGATCGTGATGCAGGCGGCGACGGTCCGATAGATGGCGCGGGCTCGATAGGATGGCACAGTGTTTCCTCCTCGAAGGGGACGACGCAGCATGTATTGTCCCGCGAAAGTGGAGTTTAGTCCGTCACGAGCGTGAAGGCGATTCTCACCGGGGGCAAAGCCATGTACTATGCGACTCGTGCGATCCAACTGTGCAGGCGTGCTCGCTTTCGTGTTGGCGTTTGGACCCTCGGTCTTCGCCGCGGACCGTCCGAACATTCTCTTTTTTCTCTCTGACGATCAGCGCAATGATCAAATGGGCGCCGCCGGGCACCCGATTCTCGAGACGCCCACGATGGACCGACTCGCCGCCGAAGGCGTGCGCTTCACGAATGCTTTCGTCACGACTTCAATTTGTGCCGCGAGCCGCGCGACGATCCTCACGGGCCTCTACGAGCGGTCCCACCGGTTTACGTTCACAACGCCGCCCCTCACCCGCAAGCTCACGGACCAAAGCTATGCAGCCGTTCTCCGAGATGCCGGCTATCACACCGGTTTCGTCGGCAAGATCGGCGTTCAGTTCGAGCCGGGTGCTGTCGAGAAGATGTTCGACTCCTACGAAACGCTCGATCGCGACCCGTATTTTCGCGAGCAGCGGGATGGAACGACACGCCACATCTCGCAGATCGCCGGCGACAAAGCGATCGAGTTTCTTCGTTCACTGGACGGCGACAAGCCGTTCAGCCTTTCGATCAGTTTCAATGCTCCCCACGCCGAGGACAACGACAAGGAAGACCACTATCCATGGCCGAGAGTCATGGATGGTAAGTATGACGACGTCTCCGTCCCCGCACGGCATTTGTCCGAGCAGAGCGTCTTCGACAGCCAGCCAGAGTTTTTGAAGGACTCTCTCAACCGCGAGCGCTGGTACTGGCGTTGGGCGACACCGGACGCGTACCAGAAGAACATCTTGGGCTACTACCGCATGATAAGCGGCGTCGACCACGTCATGGGACGCGTTCTCGACGAGGTCGACCGCCTGGGCCTGGCCGAAAATACCGTGGTCGTGTTCTCGAGTGACAACGGTTACTACCTCGGCTCCCGCGGCTTCGCGGGCAAGTGGTCGCACTACGAAGAATCGCTTCGGGTGCCGTTAGTGATCTACGATCCACGAGAGGACGCCGCGCAACGCGGCCGTATCGAGGAGCCCATGGTGCTCAACGTCGATATCCCGGCAACGATCCTCGCTATTGCCGGCGTCGAAGCGCCGGACGCGTATCAGGTGTCTCGCTCATGCCCTTCGTCCGGGGGGAAACCCCGTCGTCTTGGCGCTCCGACTTCTTCGTCGAGCACCTGATGCATTACGCCGGGCAAATCCCCAAGTGGGAGGGTTTGCGGGACGAACGCTACGTCTATGCGAGGTACTTCGAGCAGTCACCGCCGTTCGAGTTTTTTCACGATCTCGAGACCGACCCGATGCAGCTCGTGAATCTCGCGGGGGATCCTCGGTACCGAACCGCTCTCGATAGGGCGCGCCGGCGAACCAACACGCTCCGCGATAGCTACGGCGGGCCGTTCGCCGTCTACAAGAAGCCGGAGCCACGAAAGCCCAACGTCGTGCTCATCATATCCGACGATCAAGCGTGGACCGATTTCGGTTTCATGGGCCATCCCGTCATCGAGACCCCGCACATCGACGCGCTCGCGCGCGACGGAGCGGCGTTTACTCGCGGCTACGTACCCACGGCTCTCTGCCGCGCTTCGCTCGCGACGCTCGCAACAGGTCTCTATCCGCACCAGCACGGTCTCACTGGAAACGATCCAACGATCGCTCTAGAAATGCAAGGACCGACTTATTGGAACGATCCTCGCTACCGCGAGCTCAATGCTCAGCTCATTGCCAATATCGACAAGATGCCTACTTTGCCCCGACTCCTCGCCGACAGAGGCTATGTCAGCTTCCAGTCCGGCAAGTGGTGGGAGGGTAGTTATGCTCGGGGCGGATTCACCGACGGCATGAGCCACGGCGATCCTGACCGCGGGGGACGCCATGGTGACGACGGGCTAGCGATCGGACGCGAGGGATTGCAGCCGATTTTCGATTTCATCGAAGGCGCCGGGGACAATCCTTTTTTCGTCTGGTACGCTCCTTTTCTCCCGCATACACCCCATACTCCGCCGGATCGTCTTTTGCAGAAGTATCAGTCAGAAGGCAGAGCGGTCGAGCTCACGCGCTACTACGCGATGTGCGAGTGGCTCGACGAGACCGTAGGTGAGCTCATGACTTACCTGGAGCAGAACGGGCTCGACGACGATACGTTGGTCGTCTTCGTTAGCGATAATGGCTGGATCCAAAAAACCCCGCAGACGGCGACACCACCCGATTGGTTCACGAGCTTCGCTCCTAGGTCGAAACAATCGCCCTACGACGGTGGCACACGCACGCCCATCATTCTTCGCTGGCCATCGGTGATCGCTCCCGCGCGCTACGAGACGCTCGCGAGCACCATCGACATCGTCCCGACGATTCTCCACGCGACCGGCGCATCGGTCCCGACGGATCTACCCGGCGTCAATCTAATGAAGGCTGTCGAAGGTCGAACGATCCCCCGTGCCGCGATTTTCGGCGAGGGTTTCGCCCACGATATCGCCGACATCAACGATCCAGCGAAGAGCCTTCTCTATCGATGGTGCATCCAAGGTCAATGGAAGTTAATTCTGACCTATGACGGCGCCGTGCACCGCTACGCCATGGTTCACCCGCGCGCCCACCGCTCCCCAGAGCTCTATGATCTGATCGCAGACCCTCACGAGACCACGAATGTCGCGGCGGAACACCCGGAAATCCAGGCCTGGCTCTCGGAACGTATATCCCGCTGGTGGCCGCTACGGTAGCTTCTCGAGACGCAAGAACCGAGCGAGCTCTTCCAAGCGATCGGTGTTGATGAGATCGACGCCCGCGCTGTAGAGCTCTTCCCAAACGGACACGTTGTCCGGCGCGGCCCAAAAGCGAACCCTGCGACCAGAGCGATGAGCCTCGTGAACAATCTCTCGCAGCCTCGTTTTCTCTTCTTCGGGCATCGTCCCATCGCCTCGCCACTCGAAATGCTTTTCCCAGTTGTCGCTGATGAGCGGCATCAAGTGGCTGGGCGTACTAGAGTCCAGGTCCGAGAGCCGTCCGTCGATGCCAGCACAACGCATCTTGTCGGCGGAAATGCTATCGATTGCCCGGTTGCCGCTAACAACCACCGTCATGGCTCCAGCCGTCATCCGGTTGTCTTGCATGCAGCTGAAGATAGTCCGGTACTGAAGCAAAAGCTGCCGCAACACTCTGTAGGTCTCCAAACCGTCGGACTTGATGTCGACCAACAAAATTGGCGGGACGCCTTCCGCATATACACGATTACCCTGTCTCTCAATTCGACGACGAAGTGGCTCCAGATACATGTTCGTGAGGCTTTCTTCGACGTGAAGCCTTTCTCGCTGATGGCCGACTAGCAATAGACCGTCCACGAGAAAGATGTCAACTTCAATGCTGCAGGCGCCATGCTCTAGAGCATCGAGTAGCGGCCGATCGTTCAAGTAGTCATTATGTGCGTGAGCACAAGGCTTTGGTCTGGCCGCGCCTTCGACACCGTTCGCGCAGTTGAGAATCATCAAGCCCGATAGCGCTACTAGAATCGGCGAATACGCGATCGTTCGTATCATCGCCCGTTGCGCTCCAGAGAGGGAACGCAGAGCTCTTTTTCTTTCTTGGTGCCGACGCGCCAGTCCGAACGGGTCGTTTACCAAGATGCCGTCGATCCCCTGGTGCTTGGGCTCACCCTTCACCGGCTTCACGCGATAGCGAGTTGCCCAACAACGCCAACGGCGAGCAGGGCAAGTGCCCGTACCGAACGAAGCCCGCGCACACCACGTTTGAAAGAATTCACGAAGACGCTCCGTACTCTCGATGGGGGGGATTTCTTATAACACAAACGATAGAGGCTCAGCAATGAGAGGCAGCCAACTTCTTCGTCCAGCACATGATCGCACTACGCCAGCCAATCCCAAAGTGGGAGGGCTTGCAGGGCGAACGCTACGTCTATGCGAGGTATTTCGAGCAGTCACCGCCCTTCGAGTTTTTTTACCATCTCGAGACCGACCCGATGCTCTGATCGCAGAGCCTCACGAGACCACGAATGTCGCGACGGAACACCCGGAAATCCAGGCTTGGCTCTCGGAACGTATATCCCGGTGGTGGAGAATCAACGTCCCTCGACGGGGGGACGCTCGTCGAGGAAAACCCGTCGAAATCGCTCCATCACGGGTTCCGGGCTGAATTCTCGGCTGTAGGCATCCCAATGGCCACCTTCGAGGCCCCCGAGGCCCCGTATGATGGATTCCAAATCCTGTTCGCTGGAGTAAGCGAGGGCCTTGCCTCCCAGGATCTGCAGGTGGGACTTGTCTGAAGACCGCGTCCAAGTCAAGACCGGTCGGTCGCGGATGGAGAACTCACCGATGGCGAGGCCGAAGGTCTCCCCTTGCCTCCGGGCGTGCAGCATGGCGTTACAGGTGTTGATGAAGGCTGTTTTGTAAGTCAGGTTCACGTTCTTCGGCAAGTGAATGATGCGCTCGTGGGGATCCGTGAAAGGACACGTATTCATGAAGAGGAAATAGATGCCCGTTTCCTCCCGGGCGATCTTGTCGACGACATGGTGCACGAAAGGAATATCGAACTGGTCGTAGCCGCCGTAGCGGCCCAGGACGACCGCTTTGGGAGGGATGGAGAGCTCCTCCCTGAGATCGGCCCGAGTGTCGGGAAGATGGATCATGTGAGGAACGAAGGGAATCCGTCCGCCGGTTTTTGCTTCGGAAAGCCACTGGGATACGGCGGCATACACGTCCCCATGGGGATGAGTGGGATCGAAAACCGCGTGAATCAGATTCTTGCAGTTTCTCCCCAGGAGGCCGTCGTCGAGGCCGTACTTGATCGCGTAGAGAGCGTCGGCCTGGCTTCGTTCCAAAAGCGTTTCGAGCTCGGATGGGTCCTCGTAAAGCTGGACGGGGAACCGGCGGCGGAACTTGTCCAGGGTACTCAAGTCACCGCTGCCGCTCGAGACGATGAAAGACTCGTTTCCAAGCACGACTTCGTTGAAAAAGGCGTAGTCGTAGAGCGCGACTTCGGTGCCGCGCTCCGAGAGTTGATTAGAGTGAAAGGTGATTCTCATGGACGTGGCGACGGCATGGACCCCTCGCACCGAGGTTTCGCTTCTGATGGGTTGGAGGACGTTTTACTATCTTAACCTCGGTCCCAACTCTTGGAAAGCGATCTCGGGGCCCGCGCAAAAAAAAACTTCACAATTTAGGACGCCGATTGCACCCCGCCTGGATACGTTGCTCGTAAGCCATCGACCTCACTTTTGGCGGGCCGCTAAATGGTTTTTTGGCGCGGCTGAGGGAAGTGCTACACCGCGCTCTGGCTCGTAGACAAAGCCCGCGCTTGTCGGCACCTCGCCCGTTCGCCGGCGACGGGTGCATGAGAGCTATCCGTAGACGCTCTGAACTTGTTGAAACTTCTCCTCGGTAGTGGCGCACAGCTTCTCGAAACGCTCGAGGGAAACTCCGAGCTCACCAATGGTCTCCTCGAAATCGCTGGGCAGGGAAACTTCCTCATCAGGATCGCTCTCGACGACGTGTGCCGTTACATTGGCGAGATAAACGACATAACCGATTCTCTCCCCTCCTTCCGAGGGGTCGTGATGGTAATTGATACCGTTGACGATACCGTCCGGTAAACCCCAATGCCTGGCTACCAGGCCACCGAGCTCCGCATGGTGAACCTGAAGGACTTCACGCTCCGCGTCAAACGGGCTCAGCCCGCCCTCTTCGTAAGCTTGTCGCAGAAACTCCATGATTTCCGGGCTCAAGAACCGACACATCACGAGCTTGCCGATATCGTGAAGGAGCGCTGACGCATAGGCTTCGGGAGGAACGGGAACCTCGCAGAACTTTGGTATCACTTCCGCAGCTACGGCGGCGGCCACTGAGTGGCTCCACAGTGCTCTCTCGGACAAACCATATTGCGGGATCGCCGCCACCATGCGCGATTGAACGCCAGACGCCATGACTAGAGACAGAATCGTACCTCGCCCGAGGCGCATCACCGCATCTTTCGGATTGACGATGTTTCGACGGCCCGCGCTCGCAGCCGAGTTGGCCATGCGAAGCAAACTTGCGGTGAGGGCTTGGTCCAGAGACGACACTCGCACGATCTCGTCGAGATCGGAATCGTCGTCCAGGAGCAACGACGCGAGTCGAGTCGTGCTCTGCGGTAGCGGCTCGAGGTGATCGATGGCCTTGGTCAACTCGTCAATATCGACAAGTGCCGCAACCATGAAGCTCCTCCCGAAACCTGAGATAGGCATGACTAGAGGTTCCTAGAAAGGTGAATGTTTCTTTTTAGTATAGCGGTGAGTACCGCGAACGTCCACTTGGCTGAAGAGACCCGCCTCTCACAGTAAGGACGCCGACATAGACCCCGAGGAAAAGCGCTAGAATCACTTGGCGCGTGACGACGGCACAGGCGATGGCAACCAACAATTGGGACGATTGACCAGAAACCGGTATGCTCCATCGCCGCCTATTCTAAGGGAACCGCGCTATGAGCTCAGCCGATTTCGCACGCGCCCTTCCGGACGCCTACTTTCTCGACGCGGCCGATCTGAAAGGGCTCGAGCGATACGCGCGCCAGCAGGAATTCATCGGACCCACCCAATCGCTTCATAGCGCTCAAAAAGCGGGCGAAGGCAACATGAACCTCACCCTGAGGCTCATGTTGGCGGAGAGCTCCCTGATTCTGAAACAAGCTCGTCCGTGGGTCGAGAAGTATCCACATATCGAAGCGCCCGCGGACCGCTCGCTCGTGGAGATCGCATTCTACGAGATGGCCGCGAAACGCCCCTCGCTCTGTGACGCTATGCCTCGATTACTCGGGAGCGATCCGGCCTCGCGCGTCGTCGCTCTCGAGGATCTAGGAGAAGCGAAAGACTTCACGCCACTCTACTCGGGGAAGACGCTGACGCGCGCGGAGCTCGACTCGCTCGTCGCCTATCTCCAGATACTTCACGCCGCGTGGGACTCTCCACTTCCACCTGTCTTCGCGAATCGGGAGATGCGCGCCCTGAATCACGAGCACATTTTCCGGCTCCCGCTCGCGAGCGATAACGGTCTCGCGCTCGACTCATTCACGACGGGACTTCAAGAAGCGTCCGACGCGTTGATCGCGGATCGACACTATGTGGATGGCGTCACCAAGCTCGGAGAGATGTATCTCGCTGATGGCAGCACGCTCGTCATCGTCCACGGCGATTACTTTCCGGGAAGCTGGCTACGTACAGGGAGAGGCATCCGTGTCATCGATCCCGAGTTTTGTTTCACCGGCCCCGCGGCGTACGACGTTGGCGTCATGCTCGGGCATCTCTATCTCGCCGACCAGGCCTGTGCCGAGGACGTGCTCGAGCTCTATCCATGTAATGACGAGTTTGCGGCGCTCGCGCGCCAGTTCGCAGGTGTCGAGATCATGCGGCGTCTCATCGGTGTCGCCCAGCTTCCTCTGAGCTGCGGTATCGAGAGAAAACGCGAGCTGCTCGAGCTGTCACGCGAGCTCGTCCTCTCCGCGTGACGCCCGCGCCGCCACCGGACTCGTTCTTCTGCTTGCTAGCGCTCATTTTCTCGCGCCGATCTTGCCGCTTCTCATGGAGACTTTCTCTTGCCGAAGAGCCTCCCCCGAAGGTAGACTCCCGCTTAAATAGGAGAAGCTCGATGACACGACTCGCAAAGACATTGGCCGTTTTCGCTCTTTTGACCGGCTGCACGGCTCAGGAACCGAAAGAGCCGGCCGACCTCGTTCTTCGAAATGGCAAGGTTGTCACGGTCGATGAAGCACTCCCTGAGGCGCAAGCCGTAGCCGTGAAGGACGGCAGGATTTTGGCCGTGGGAAGTAACAGCGACATTGCGGGCCATATCGCCGAAGGGACCGAAGTCATCGATCTCGAAGGGCGTCTTGCGATTCCCGGCTTCATTGAAGGTCACGGGCACTTCATGGGCCTCGGCAACGCGAAGATGATCCTCGATCTCACCAAAGTCACGAACTGGAGCGAGATCGTTGCCATGGTCGGCGACGCGGCGCGCGAAGCCGAGCCGGGCACGTGGATCTCGGGCCGCGGCTGGCATCAAGAGAAATGGGACACCATTCCTCCAGGCGCGATCGACGGTCTACCCGAACACACCGGTCTGAGTGAAGTGTCGCCGGACAACCCCGTCATTCTCGGACACGCGAGCGGCCATGCCGCTTTCGCGAACGCGCGCGCGATGGAGCTCGCGGGAATCGACGCGAACACCCCCGATCCCGCCGGTGGGATCATCGTCAAAGGGTCTGACGGGAATCCAACAGGAGCGCTCCGCGAAACGGCGCAAAGGCTCGTCCGGAGAGTTTTTCAGGACTATCTCAACCAGCGCTCTTCCGAAGAGCAGCGCGCGGACGCGGAACGGCGCGTCGAGCTTGCAAGCCAAGACTTGCTCTCGAAAGGCATCACGAGCTTTCACGATGCAGGCGTAGGCTTCGGGACGATCGATTTTTACAAAGAGATGGCCGAAGCGGGAAAGCTCCCCGTACGCCTCTACGTGATGGTGCGGGGCGAGTCGAACGAGGCGATGGACGAGCAGCTTGCCGCCTACAAGATGACGAACGCCTATGACGGCCACTTGACGGTACGTTCGATCAAACGGCAAATCGACGGCGCTCTTGGCGCTCACGGCGCTTGGCTTCTCGAGGACTACGCGGATCACGATTCGGCCGGTCTCATTCTCGAGACGGTCGAAGATATCGCCGCCACAACGGAAATCGCGATCAAGCACGGCTATCAAGTCAACACCCATGCTATTGGCGATCGTGCAAACCGCGAAGTGCTCGATATCTACGAGAAGGCTTTCGCCGCCGACGCGAGTGGCGGTAAAGAGCTGCGCTGGCGAATCGAGCACGCGCAGCACATCGATCCCGAGGACATTCCTCGCTTCTTCGAGCTCGGCGTCATCGCAGCCATGCAAGGCATCCACTGCACCTCGGACGCACCGTGGGTCTACAAGCGCCTCGGTGACGAGCGCGCCGAATCCGGAGCTTACATGTGGCGCGACCTACTGGATTCGGGCGCCATCGTCACGAACGGCACCGACGTCCCCGTCGAAGATGCCGATCCGCTCGCGAGCTACTACGCCACCGTCACCCGCATCACGAAAGACGGAAGCGTGTTTTTTCCCGACCAAGCGATGACGCGCGAGGAAGCGCTCAAGTCCTACACGCTGAGCAATGCCTACGCCGCGTTCGAGGAAGACGTCAAAGGCTCCATCACCCCGGGAAAGTATGCCGACATCACCGTGCTCTCGAAAGATATATTGACCATACCCGCCGAAGAAATCCTGGAAACGGAAGTCGTCTACACGATCGTGGGCGGCGACATCCTCCACGCGCCGTGAAGCGCGACATCGATCTGCTACGTCGCATTCTGCTCGATCTCGAAAGCGGCAGCTCGGCTGTACACGACGGCGGCGAAGACACGGAGACACTCCACTACCACATCCAACTGCTGCACGACGCGGGTCTCATCGTTGCCGACGAGCTCGTCCCGGGCCAATGGTGGCCTGAGCGGATCACCTGGGCGGGTCATGAATTTCTGGATCTCGCCAGAAACGACATCTCGTGGAACCGCGCCAAAAGCAACGTCGCCTCCAAAGTAGGCTCCGCGCCCTTCGGGATCGTTCAGGAGCTTCTCGCCCGCGATTTGCGTAGCGCTTTGAGCTCGGCGCGAACGAAAAAGAAGTAATAGGGCGAATGTCCTCGCCAGAGGACATTCGTGGGTCGCGACCACCGACCGTTGGTACAGCCTAAGTAGCTGCCTCAAAGCCGCTTAGGAGCATTTCGCGACAGTGGCACGTGAGCTGCTATTACCCAAGGCGAGGAGGAAGCATGAAACACATCAAGCTCATCGCCGCCATAGCGCTTCTTGTCATCGGGAGCGCCTGTGCCTCGAAAACCGTCAACGACGTCATGGCCGACCCGCATCGCTATGCCGATCGCAACATTGCTCTGCGAGGAAAGGTCATCGAGAGCTATTCCGTTGCCGGCACCGGCTTCTATCGTTTAGAAGACACGACCGGTCGCCTCTGGATTTTCTCTACCAAAGGCGTGCCCCGAAAAGGCGCACGGGTGGAAGTCAAAGGAAAGATCCATGACGGCTTCGATTTGACCTCCGTGGGAGGTTTCCTGAAGCTGCCCGCAGCGATCCGCGAGCGCATCGAGTCAGGCCTCCTAATGGTCGAGAGGTCGCACAAGGCAAGAAGCTGACCGCGCGTATGTTTGGCGTTATTAGTTCTGGCTCGAGCCCCGAAGATCCGCTGGACGGAGCGCCGGGTCACCTATTAGCTGATAGAGAGACAACATCGCGCGCGTGCCTCCGAGCAATGCGTATTCCTGGAGCGACAGAACGATGGCATCACCCAGGAGCATGTCTCTCTGACCAAAAGAGGCCAAAAAGAATCGCTCGGCGAGCACACCTGCTTGTCCGTGCTTCGACAGACCCGTCGGCGACCAGACGGCAATGGCGCCGCCACCGGCCTTTTGCACGAGCTCGGCGGCAAGAGGCGTAAATCCGGGAATCCCGAAACGGCCAACCGAACAGGTCATGAGCGTCACGATGGGATAGTTCTGATTCACAAGGTACTCGACATCCGAAATCAGAAGCAGCGACTCGTCCGCCAAGCGGTCAAGTCCACCATGCCCAAAATAGTGCACGTGTCCCACACCTTCATGCAGCGCCGTAAAGAGTTTTTGCCTCGCTTCCGCGCTCGTGAGTTGCGAGAGATAGACGCGATCGACATCGTAGTCGGGCGGGATGAAGCCAATTAGCCTTTCGGCGTCTTGGGGAAAGTTCGACCGCGCGTCAGCGTTGTCCGCGAGCATCAGAATTCGGTTCGCCCACGGGCCGGTGTCGCCGCTCTCGTAGCGCCGAACCTTGTCAACATAGTCGAGAAGCTCGTCATTCGAGAGCACCGGGATCCTCCCCAGTGCGATCTCCGGGACTCCATCATCCCCTACAATATCCGCGAACGCGCTGTCGGAGGCGAAGAGGCCTTCCGGCGTCCCTACCATGAGCGGTGGCAGCAGATTGCCGCCGAGCTTCCAATTATCGTGATGGTCGAAGTGACCATTGCCAGCGAGTACGACATATCGAGGCGCGCGGCTCCACTCCGTATAAGCGTAGGCGAGGAACGCCTTCACGGCTTCGGGAGTTTCCAACCCATAGCTGAACTCGTCATAGACGTCTTCTAAATCGACGACCATGGTGCGAAATCCGTTCCGCTTGCGGAGCTTGGCGAGCGCCTTCGCGCCGTCGAGAAGCTCGGCAGGAGCGATCACAAGATAGTCGGCACGGTTCCGCTTGCGGCGAAGTCTGGATCTGATATCGCGCGTGATGGCAACCGGCATTTTGATCCCGGCCGTCGACGCCGCTATGTAGGCTGTGTCTGGTCGACTCGCTCTGAAGCTGGCGCGGAAGAATGCTCCGTCCGCCTCTACGTTTACGCGGTCGAGCAGGCGAGGACGACGAGGGTTCGAGAGCTCGAGCACGATGATGGAAGGATCTGTGAATCCCACGACGGTGACGTTAGTGTTATTCGCGCTCCCGAAGAAAAGCTCGGAGCCTCGCGCTTCATAGCGGCGCGGGTAGCTGAGGTCGAAACCATCGACATAGAAAATGCTATAGGCCACGCCGGGAGGGCGTTTGCCCACGACCTCGACGGTATTCTCGCCTTCCACGAGAAAGCTCGATGGGATCGAGAATCTGGCCTCGTGCTTGTCGAAGCCCATCCAACTCGACTCGCCCACTGTGTAGCCGTTGACGCTCACCTCGACGAGATGCTCATCCGGAATCCCGACCGTCGTCGCCCCTCTGAGATGCACAACCAGCTCGGCGGCTGCGTTCGTCGCCGCGAGACCATCTACGTTCAGATCGAAGAGCCTCGTACCGTAGGTTTCATCATCGCTCGTCACGAACTGCCAGTACCAATAATCCGCTCCCGGCTCGTGCGGGACGCTGACGCCGCCAAACTTGTTCTCCTCGCGGTGAGTTGTCGCGAGGAAGCTCTGTCCCCCGCTGGCGCCCACGCCACCGGCATTCATCTTCTCCATCGTAAGCCCGCGACCGATACGAAGCGTATAGATGTTCTCAGATGCGTAAACGTCGTCGATGGCCTCCCCATAGAAGTAAAGGCCCGTATTAAAAGGCGCGGGCGTCCAGGCGACGCGGTGTCCGAGGTTCTCGAGACTGAGGCGGTTTTTTCGAATCAGTCTCTTGCTCAGGTCGAGCCCGAAGTCAAAGACTTCGGCAATCTTCGCCGCATCGACGAAGTAGAGCCCACTTTCCTTCACGTGGACCCTGATCGCGGAAGCGAATGATGACTTCTTCGAACCGTGCAGCTTCTTCTCGGCACGATGTTTGGCCAAGCGCTTCAAGATCTTCGCTTTCGGCACGCGAGCCCGACCTTTACCGTTCGAGGAGAGCTCGGCATCCGCGGCGCCCACGGTACCTAGCGGAACCTCATAGGGACCATGCACCCTCACGCCGCCATTGGTCTCGATTTCCGCGAGCGCGTAAGTGAGACGACTGCCGAGGCTCGCTCCGGGATCGGTCAGCTTGTAGGTACCGCCTTGCGGCTGCATCAAACCTTGGACGAGCTCCGTATTGACCATGACCCACTCACGCATATCCCAGTCATATCGCAGCAAGTAGAAGCCTAACGTTCGAATCTCGGATGACGTTTCCCAGACGATCGACGCGCGTCCGCCGTCATCGATCGCGACGATCGACGCGATGGTGGCAAGCGTGAACTGATCGACCGTGTCGGTCACCGTCGCCGTTTTTGGAACGGGATTCGATTTGCTGCGGACGCTCGCCGTATTCACGATTTGCGTTATCGCGGGATTGAGTGGGCTATTGACGATGATCTGAAAGGTCACCGACATACTCTGCCCGGGCGCGAGATAAAAACCGTCGGCCGCGGTGACGAGGTTCGCCGGTGTCCCGTTATCGAGCGGATTGGGAGAGCCGGAAGCATTGGTTTTCGTGGCCGCCACAGGGCAGCTCGCGGAGACGAGGATATCGTCGATCAATACAGTAGCCTTGCCGGTGCCGGCGCCCAGGATGCGAATCGTTGTGGCGGCGTCGAGTGAGCTGTCAGGAATCGCAACGCTCACGTTCGTATATGTCGCAGAATTGGCGGGACCGTTGAGGGTCCAAATGGTCGTCCCATCAGCAGCCAATGTGACGGAGTAACCGGCGGGGATATTGTTGGGCCGGTAGATGAAGCTAACCGTCGCCTTCGAGCAGTTCAAAAGGTTCACATCTCTTTGAAGGCCCTCGGGTTTCTTGATTTGAATTCGATTGCCGCCTTTGTCCTTCTTGACCTTGATGTCTCCCTTACCCGCGCCGTCGGACTCGTTTATCTCGGTCCAGTCGCCGACCCATCCCGTGCCACCACTATAGCTGAGCGATTCCCAATCCTCGGTAGCGGTGGTCGTGGTCGTCGTGAACCCGGTGGCACTCGTGCTCAGGAGAACGTAGTTGGTGCCGTTTGGAAGCGGATCGCTCACCCTTACCTCGAACTGGCCCACGCTGCTCGTGTTGGTGACGCCGATCGTATAGGTGACGATTTGTCCGGCGTTCACGGTGGTACCGCCGCAGCCGGTCGGAGCACCGCAACTCGAAGCCTTCGTCATGCTGAACGCCGATGGCCGGATGAACCCGAAATTATTGTTTGTATCCGAGTTCCCATTACCAACGAAATTCGCCGTTTCGACGTTGTCGGTGGTCAGACTACCGCCCGTTGGCAGCGTGCTGGTGTCGATATTCATGACGAAGTTGCCGGATTGATTCGCAAGCAAGAAAGTGTAGTTTCCGCTGGCGTCGGTCACCTTCGTTTCCAGGAGCGTGTCGCCTGCGTCGACCTGTCCATCGTTATTGTTGTCCTTGTAGAGCCGCACGGTGACGCCGGGCTCGCCCTGCTCACCGGAACCGGGCTCGTAAACTTGGTTCGAGTTCACGTCTACATAGACGGTGCCGCTGATGGTGTTCGTTGCCGCAGGTGTCGTATCGAAGAAGTCTTTGCCCGTATGCGATTCGGCGGCGACGACCGTGATCGTGCCGATCGTGTTGCAACCGTTCCCGGTGGCGCACGCACCCATCGCGGTGTCTATGTCGGCAATGCTCCCATAGCCCGATGGGTCGCTCTCGACGAGGATGTAGGCGCCAGGGGCAACACCGGTAAACTCGTAGGCGCCATCCGACAACGTGACAGTGGTTTCTTTGACCGTATCGCCCGCGGACAGTTTTCCGTCGCCGTCATTGTCCACATAGAGCTGCACCGTGACACCGCCGAGAGCCGTGTCACCAGTCGTGTAGCCGCCGCTCAAGTCGACATCCGCATAGACATGGCCGGCGATCTTCGCGGAGATGGTGCCGCCAGCGGTCGAGGTCAGGGTCTCGGTCGACGAGCTTGGCAACGTATGGGTGACCGAAGCGGTGTTATCGACCCGATTGCCTTCGGCACCGGAAATCACCTCCGCGCACAAGTACACCGTGAAGGACGCACCGGCAGCGACACTCGGAACGGGTACCCAAACGGCTTTTGTCGAGCTCGAGGCTCCAAGATCGTAGGCCGGTCCCGAGGGCGTCCCGTTATAGCTCGAATAGGGACAGTTGGCGGTCGCAGGATCGCTCCCATCGGAGGGATCGACAACGAGCTTCAGGCGCGTCGTATCGTCCGGAGTATCGGTCAGCGTTACGTTGGTGAGCGGATTGCCAGACGTATTCGTATATTTGATCTGATAGCCGATGATGTCGCCAACGGAAAGGCTGCCGCCACCTGATCCTTGACCGTTGACGTACAGGATCTGCTTCAAGAGGTTGGCGTTCGCGCTCAACAAGGTGCACTGGTGCGCGGGCTCGTAATATCTCCACGGGTTGTCCTTACCCGCGATGTCACTGGTGTCTCCACCGGTGCTGTCGAGGCAAAACTTGGCGTTCAGGGCCGCGATAAAAGCTGTCGCATCAGTGATGCGGAAGGTGATACGCGCGGTCTCGAGCTCACCAAGACGGCGAGCTCCGTGCACGTAGCGAACCGCGTTCGTAGTTGCCGGGAGTGCATTCGTCGTCGACAGGCTGTAACCCGCGGAAGTCGCGACCGACGTGTTCTGGACGGACCCCGCCGCGGTCGCAGGCGCGACCACCCCGCTACCACCGATCTTCGCGTTGAGCGTAGCGACGCGCTGCCACGGTCCAACACAGGTCACGTCGTCCTCGAAGTTTGTGCTGGTGCCGTCGCACGCAGGATCGTAGTGGTTTTTGTAGTAGGTGTCAGGGCCGGCGACCATCGATCCGACTCCGGCCCAGGTCGCGCCGCTATCCGTGGAGACGACGGGAGTATTCCCGTTGCCTCCATTGCCCGACAACGCCGCCGCCGTGCCAAAGGCATCAAGCTGTGCGTAATCCCAGTTGTTCCAGACGACAGCGGGCTTGGTCTGCGGACCGGTCGGCGTCAGGCCTGTTAGCGCCGTCGCCAGGAGGGCCGTCGCAGAATTAGTGCTGTAGAAAATGCCTGTGTCCTGCTGTACTTCGTTGACAAAGCCCTCGCCGAGTCGCGTCGTTCCCGTCGATGGCGTATAACCGACGGAGCCGCGAACGCCCCAACCATCATAGGTGTCATCGGTGTCCTCGGCGCCAACGGTGGCATAGGTCCCATCACCAAGAGGCTGGACGTATTCCGCGCCCACGACTTCGACACCCGGGGGAACGTAGACGGTCATCCACGCGGCGTGGCCCGATAGCGACCCGGTATCGGCGGGAGTGGTCTCTAGAATGAACGACACGACGTCGCCGTCGTCGTAGCCGTCGGCAATCACAGAGAGGCTTGCCGGATCCACAAAGATGCGATTCGCGAGCGAGCCGACATAATCGGCCCAAACACGGCCGACGATCGCGACCCCGACTGAGGCGACAAGAGCCCAAAGTACCGCTCTCTGCGGAAGCCTTGCTCTCGGATGGGTTTTCGAAGGTGAATCTTTCATGAGCTGGTCCGGTCCTATCCACAAATTGAGGTGAAGAAGAACGGTTGTTGCAAAATCTATTCCGCCGAGACCGCATTGGGTGTGCCTCCGCAAGCCCTAATATCAAAACCACTTACACGTCCTCCCTACTACGAAGCGCCATGAACTAGATTGCGAGCGTGGTGTTTTCACACCAGTGATTCGTGCGCGTTCCCGTTACTCGCCGGCTTGGCCGCGCCAATTACCCGAAGCGACGAGCGTAAAACCAGGGGGTGGGGGCGACGCATGCACGTATATCTCGGCTTCGCGCGAAAGCTCTTCCAAGAGCACGGTCTCTCGCCAGTAGCCGTAAGGTGCTTCGAGATCGTCGAGCTCCCGAAGCTTGTCGACGTCCACCTCGAAAAGCTCGACCCAAATCGAGTGGCGCGCGGACGAGGGCACGAGCATGGGATACTCGCTGTTCTCGTACATCTCGAACGGAATCTCGACCCGCCGACTGTACACAGGCAAGGCGCCTTTCATGTGCAACGCGTAGTTGAAATAGCCGACCTTCAACGTCCCGTAAACGGCCACGAGGGTCGAAGGCCTACCTGTTGAGAGCCTCACGCGCCATCAATAGCCAAGAGAATGCGTTTCGCGCCGCACGTCACCCGCGGCTATCATCACGCCCGTTTCCGGATCCCGATAAGTCACCGTGAGCGCCCCCGTTCGCCAGTTCCAAAGTCCCCACGACTGCACGTCGTGGCCTTTCACACGCAGAGCCTGGAACGTCGCCGTCGGGATACGCGCTTCGACGCGTAGCACGCCCGGGTTCGCGTTGACCTCGCTCCCTGTGCCGGGAAAGTTATAGGTCCCGAAGCGCGGCTGGTCGACCGCATGCTCCGGCGACATGCCCCACACACTGACGTTCAAGAAAACCTGAAGCATCGCCTGCACTTGCTGGTCGCCACCTGGCGTCGAGAGCCCCATGAAGGGCTTCCCGTCTTTCATGATGAGGATGGGGTTGTTGGTGTTGCGCGGGCGCTTCTTGGGTGTCATGACATTCGCGAGGCTCGGGTCAAGATTGAGCTGGCCCATCCGGCCGCCGAGACCGAATCCCCAATTGGGGACGAGCGGCGTGAGCATGTGACCGTCGCTCTCGGTCATGGAGAATACATTCCCTTCCGCATCCATCACGTTGACAGAGGTCGTGTCCGGAAGCGGGAGTCCCGCTTCCCCGGAGCCGATCCCGGCAAAGACTTCGGGCGAGTCGGTGGCGACGTTTTCCATTTTTGCGGGATCGCCCCAGGGCGGCATGTCTTCGAAAGCCTTGTCGCGATCGACGAGCTCCGCGCGCTTGCGACCATAAGCCTTCGTATAGAGCCCGCTCGGCACGTCCACGAAATCGGGGTCACCGATATATTTGTGGCTGTCGGCCATCGCCAGCTCGATGACTTGCGAAAGTACGTGGATGTACTCAGCGGTGTTGTAGCCGAGCGCTTCGACGTCGAAGCTTTCGAGCATGTTCAGGATCAAGATGAGCCGAGGTCCTTGAGACCATCCATCACAAACATAGACGTCATAGCCGTGAAAGGTCGTATGAAGCGGCTCCATCCACCGGCTCTCATAGCTCGCAAGATCGTCGTAGCGCACGAGACCGTCATCGAAGCCTTCATAGAGCGCCGCCGCCGCGCGGGCGGGATCGCCTTTATAGAACGCGTCCCGAGATGCGCGGATCGCCTCGGAGCGCGACGCGCCCTTCTCGAGCGCTTTCGCTTCGGCATCCATCATGTAGCGGATGAGCCTTCCCAGGTCTTTGTTGACCATCAAGTCTCCGAGCTTCTGATTGCCGACGCCATTCGGAAACCAAAACTCGGCGTTGTATGGAAACCGGGTAATCGCATCCTGCTGCGTATCGAGAAGTCCCTTCTGGTGCTTGTAGAGGTGGTAACCCCCCTCGGCAATCTCGAGAGCGGGCGCCACTGCGTCGCGAAAGCTGAACGTTCCGTATCGATCGAGTGTCGAAAGCCACACGTCGACATCGGCCGGAATGAGGGCGATGCTCGTCGGCGTTTTTCCGTGCTCGAGGAAATGCGCGAGCGTTGCTTTCGCGGGTGTTTTCCCCGCCCCCACCCGGGTGATGACGCGCCCTTCAGAAGCGCTATAGAGGATCAAAGGCGCCACTCCAGTCCACCCGGCATAGCCCATCTTCAGGACTTTCAAAGCCATCGCGGCCGTCACGCCAGCGTCGAAGGCATTGCCGCCTTTCTTGAAGGCCTCCATTCCGGCGAGTGTCGACAGGTAGTGCCCGGTCGAGATGACGCCGTGCGTGCCCATGACGCGAGGCCGCATCGCCTCGATGCTGTCATTGTCGTAGACGTGCCCGTAGGAGGCGAACGGGCCGAGCGTCTCGAGAAGCTTGCGCTCCTGCGAAGCGGCCGTCGTCGCCAGAAGCACCATCCCCAATAGCCATCGACGTTTCATTACTGGACCCTCCCTACATCGAGATTTCTATCACATCTAGCCCTACCTTATTAATAAACACTCGGTGTCCTCCCCCGGCGTGGTATTTAATGGGGCTAGGAGGTTGTCATGAAAGCCTGGCCACAGATGACGCTCGCGGGCGGCCCCGTGCAGCTCACCGATCGCACCCTTCGCGACCAATCCCGTCCCGTGCTGTATCACTACGATCCCGCCTTCATCGAGATATTCAGCCATACGTGTGACCTATTGAAGCAGGTCTACCGAACAGAGTATGACGTCGTGATCATGCAGGCCGAGGCCATCCTCGGGCTCGAGGCCGCGGCCGCGTGCTTGTTGTCACCGGGCGACAAAGTGCTCAACCTCGTCTCGGGTGTCTTCGGAAAATGGTTCGAGCTGTTCATCGAAAAATATGGCGGTGAGACGATCGAGCTTGCCGTGCCCTATAACGAAGCGATCGACCCCGATGCCGTCCGCAAAGCGCTCGAGGACAACCCCGGCATCAAGTTCCTGTCGGTCGTACACTCGGAGACGCCGTCGGCGACGGTGAACCCTGTCGAAGCTATCGGCGCGGTCGCGAAAGAGTTCGGCGTTCTCACGATGGTCGACACCGTATCGGGATTGGGCGGAGAGCTCTTGAGCCCCGAGGATTGGGGGATGGACATTGCCGTCGCCGGGCCGCAAAAGTGTCTCGGGGGGCCCCCAGGGCTTTCCATGCTGTCCGTGAGCCCTCGAGCTTGGGAAGTGATGGAGTCCAAGAAGAGCCCACTTCGCGGAAGCTTTCTTTCGATTCTCGACTGGCGCGATACGTGGATGGAGAAAAAAACCTTTCCCTATACGCCGTCGGTCACGAACATCTACGCGCTGGAATCGGTTCTCGAACAAGCGCTCGAGGAAGGGATGGAGGCCATGGCGGTGCGGCACAGGGCCATCGCGAAAGCCGCTCGCCGGGGTGTTTCAGCGATGGGGCTCGAGCTCTGGGCGGCGAGCGAAGAAATCGCCGCGTCCTGTGTCACGGGTGCGGTGATGCCGAAAGGCATCGACGACGAACAACTTCGAGGACGCTTGCGCGATCGCTACGGCGTCATGATCTCGGGCGGCTACGGCGAGCTCGCCGGGAAGCTCTTCCGACTCGGCCACATGGGGATGGCCGCGCATCCGACCTATCTCTGCGCACAGCTCGCGATGGTCGAGCGCACTCTCGCGGACCTTGGTGTGTCAATCACTCTCGGCCAGGGCGTCGGCGCGGCACTCGCCTCGCTCGAGAACTGGGGAGAGAGCGCATGAAGGCTCCCGTCCTGGCAACGCTCGTCCTTTTGGCCGCTGCGCATACACAAGCCCGCGTCGTTCGCCTGGAGATCACCCAGCGCGAGACCGTGCTCTCCGGCCGGCCTTTCGGGCTCGCCGGCGCCTACGAGAAGCTTTCAGGAACGGTGCATTTCGCGCTCGACCCTGAGCTTCCGCAAAACCGCGGCATCATCGATTTGTCGCTCGCGTCGCGAAACGCACGCGGCGAGGTTTTGTTCTCCGCGGATTTTTTCCTTTTGAAACCTGTCGACGCGGCACGCGCTAACGGAGTGCTCTTTTACGAAGCCGGCAACCGCGGACGCAAGCGTATCCTCGCAACGTTTCAGAAAGGAAGCACGGCCGCCGACCCAACGACCCCTGAGGATTTCGGCACCGGCGCTTTGATGCAGCAGGGGTTCAGCCTCCTTTGGCTCGGCTGGCAGTGGGATGTGCCTGAAGGCCGGATGCGCATGGAAATGCCGGTCGCCGAGGCGAGCGGTCGGCCAATCACGGGGCTCGTGCGCGGCAACTTCATTCTTGGCAAGCGCGCGAACACGGCGCTTTTCGCGGATCGCGGCCATCTTGCCTACGACGTCGTGTCGCCCGAGGACAGCGAGCACTTCATGACCGTGCGCAGCCGGCCTCTCGACCCGCCCATCGCGATCGTGCGCGAGCGGTGGCGCTTTGACGGACGCGGCGTGGTGATGCTCGAGGGCGGCTTCGAGCCCGGCAAGATATACGACGTCGTCTATCGCAGCGAGGGCCCAAAAGTCGTCGGCACCGGCCTCGCGGGAACGCGGGACATCGTGAGCTTTTTCAAACATGCGTCCGGCGATGAGAATCCTCTTCCGGGAATGCGTGTCGCCATCGGTTGGGGCGTCTCGCAAACGGGTCGCTTCCTTCGCCACTTTATTTATCAAGGATTCAACGAGGACGAGTCGGGACGCATCGTCTTCGACGGGGTGATCGACCAAGTCGGCGGCGCGGGCCGAGGCTCGTTCAACCACCGCTTCGGCCAAGCGTCCCGAGACGCGAACCAACACCTTAATATCCATTTTCCGGTGGACATGTTCCCTTTCACCGACAGCGACGAGACCGACCCCGTGACCGGCGCCACCGACAGCCTCTTGCGGCGTGCGCGCGCAAGCGACACGGTGCCGAAGCTCTTCCATATCCTCACCAACTCCGAATATTTCAATCGCGGCGGCTCGCTCGTACACACGGACCCGAGCGGTACGAAGGACGCAATCTTGCCGGACACGAGTCGCGTCTATTTCATCGCCTCCGCCCCTCACATCGTTGGACGATTTCCACCTCAGCCCAACCCGGACCTGTCCTTTCTCGGCCAAGCTTCCCTGAACCCGCTCCGCTACGGCGCGGCGGTCCGCGCGTTGTTCGACGCAATGGTGGGCTGGGTCGTCGCCGAGCGCGCACCGCCGTCGAGCACCTATCCCAGACTCGCCGATGAAACGCTCACGGCGCCCGAGAACGCTGGCTGGCCCTCGGTACCCGGCTTCACGCTGCCGGCCGAGCCGCTCACCCCCATACGCCTCGATTTTGGCCCCGGTTGGGATCGCGGCATCGTCACCTTCGAGCCGCCGCACATTGGTCAACCTTTCGTCGTGCGCGTTCCCGCTGTCGACGTAAGCGGCAACGATCGCGCCGGCATCCGCCTGCCCGAGATTGCCGTCCCTCTTGCAACACACACGGGATGGAATTACCGGCATCCGAAAATCGGCGCGCCCGATCGGCTGTCGGGTGAGTTCGGATCCTACTTCCCGTTCGCGAAGACGCGCGCGGAACGGATGGCCTCTGGTGATTCGCGGCAGAGTATCGAGGAGCGCTACGCCGGCAAAGACGACTACCTCGGCAAGCTCACGCGCGCTGCGCTCGAGCTCGTCGATAACCGATTCCTGCTAGCCGAGGACCTCCCCGAGATCCTGGAGAGCGCGACGCGGCACTACGACTGGGCAATCGCGCGCTAGAGCGACTGATAGGATGTTGGCGTGAAAATCTTCGTATTCCTCTTTGCATTCCTCTTTGCCGTACTCGCCAGCGCCGGCGCGGAGGCCCAAGTCACGCGGGAGGCTATCGAAACGCTCGAACGTCAGCTGCTCGATGCACGGCCGCCCGTAGGGCCGGAAGAGGTTCGCGAGGCAGATGGCAGCTTTCGCACGGTGGCACTCGAAACGTTGCTTCCCGACGGTCGTGCGATCCCAGTCTTGGTACAGACTCCCCCCCAATTCGAGCCTACGAAACGATGGCCCCTCCTTCTGGCGATGCATGGTGGGCCGATGCCGGACGCGAGGTCGGCGCTCTCGGGTGCTTTGCGCATGCTAAGCGTCTGGGACGTGCCGGCCGCGAGCGCCGGCGTTATTGTCGTCTCTCCCGCCATGACCCATGTCGTCGCGCGGGCACCACGCACCGAACATACGCTCCCCTACGAGATCCTTCGTCCAGAGCAAATGGAAGCCATTTTGCACGACGTCGCGGCGCTCTATCCTATCGATCCCAATCGCATCGTCTCCACCGGAATCTCGCTGGGCTCGAATTTTTCGATTGGCTTCGCCGCTTCACGGCCGGACCGCTTCGCCGCGATCGTTCCCGTCTCGACCGAAGGGGAATCGCGTGAGCACCTGCTGCGGAACCTGATGCACGTTCCGACGTTCATGCTCGAAGGAAAGCTCGATCGCAACATTCGAGGCATCCAGGGTCCGCGGGCGATGGAGCGGATACTTCTAAGCTTCGAATACGACATCGTCTATCGCGAGATGGCGGATCGATCCCATGAGGGCTTCGCCGAGCAATATCCCGAGGTACTTCGCTGGCTCGACGAGCGACCGCGTAACCCCTATCCGACGGAAGTGGTGCGCGTCCCGCACGATGGCATCATGCCCCTCGCACGCCGGGTCCACTGGATCGAGTCCGACACGCGCCGGGGTATCGTGCGGGCGCGCGTCACGTCCCACGAGCGCATCGACATCGACGCGCGATGGGTACGGTCGCTCCGCGTGTTCCTGACCGATCACCTGGTGGATCTCGACGCACCCATCGAAATTCATATCAATGGCGAACGCGTATATCGCGACACCGTCGAACGATCGCTCGAGCTCGCAGCCGAGGACGTGCGCGAGCGCGGCGATCCCGGCCGCGTCTACGCCGCGTCGTTGCTCGTCCACGTGCCGACGAGCGTCGCGAGTCTCGCAAAAGCGCGTGCCTTTTCCGAGTCGCTCGAGCCGAGCCACCCGGAGGGCATACTTTCCTTCTGGGAAATGTACGCCCAGCGCTCCATCGAAAATCGACTGCCATCGCTCGGCCTCGAGGGCCACATCGTGCCAGGGGATCTCGGAGGTGAGCTCGCCGCGCTTCGCGTCGATGCCATCGAAAAAGCTGGCATCTTCGACAAAGCGGGACTTCAAGAAGGCGACTTGCTTCTGGAAGTCGACGGCGAGCCCTTCTTCAACGACAGCACCGTTTCCGAGCTTCGCGCTTGGCTCGTCCGCGAGCTCGACGCCCGTCCTCGAAAGCTCGCTTTGCGCGTTCTTCGACGGGGCGCCGAGCTCGCGCTCGACGTAACCGTTTCGCTAGAGCCTTTCTAAAAGAAGGTCATCTTCAACGCAACATTCGCCGTGAACCCGTCGAGCCGGTTTTGGAGGCGTCCTGCGCCACCAATGAAACGGTAGCCGCCCCCAACGCCCAACCGGAATCTCTCGGATATGTTGAGGATGACATTGACCTCCGGCTCGGCGATAAAGAAGCTCGTTTGCGTCGCGAAAATATCATCGAGGTTGAAATCTTCGGAGAAACGCCGAGTGAGATCCACGAACCCGCGAGATCCACGACCGCCAAAACTCGGGAAGTCGTTCCCGCGGCCGAAGTCGCGACCGAATGGAAAGCCCGAATCGAGTGTTGCGTTGCCGCCGCCCACGAGCCCTCGCACCGAAACGTTCACCAGGGAGCCCTGGTTGATGAAGTATTCGAAGACACCGCCCCCATAGGTCATCCCGTCCGCGCCCGAGCCGTTCGCGAGCGTGTAAACACCGCCTCCGATGAGAATTTTTTTGTCGATGACCCAACCGCCATAGCCGCCGACGAGGCTCGCGAAGCTGCCGTTCAGGTCCGTGAACTTGAAATCCGGAGCAAAGAGAAACCCGTTATCGACGTCGCCCTTCAAGAGGGTCTCCGTGCTGGCCGAGCCTTGGGCGGAACTAAGAACGGAAATCGAGAGCAGCACCAATGTTGTCAAAAAGATTCGCATGATGTCATATTCCTCCGCGCGATCGTTTTGCAGCATCTGTGCCAGCGTAAGATGAAGGTCCAGCCACGGAGGTGTCGCCGGAAGTGGACGTGATGTCGTTGAAACTGAACGCTAGTACTCAACGCGTCACGCGGCCAAGCGCCCAGGCAGCCTGTTCGCGCACATCGGCTTCTTCGTCCTTGAGCGCGTCTCCAAGCGCATCGACCGCGCGCGCATCGGCGATCTTGCCGAGCGCCCACGCCGCTTGTTCACGGACATCAGATTTCTTGTCACCGAGGGCTCGGATAAGAGCGGGCACCGCGGCCCGGTCCGCAATACGGCCGAGCGCCCACGCGGCTTGCTCGCGTACATCCGCGTCCGCATCGGAAAGTGCCTGTTCGAGCCCGTCGCGTCCGCGGGAAGATTCGATCCTCCCGAGCGCCCACGCCGATTGCTCGCGCACATCGGGGCTTCCGTCACCGAGCCCTTTGACGAGCACATCGACCGCGCTCTCGTCCTCAATCCGGCCGAGGGCCCACGCCGTTTGCTCGCGCACGTCGTCGCTCGAGTCTCCCATCGCAGCGATGAGCGCCGG
>SMYC01000203.1 GCA_004356105.1 Acidobacteriota bacterium
AGCGTCGCCACCGGCTCCGTCAGCGTCGCCACCGGCTCCGTCAGCGTCGCCACCGGCTCCGTCAGCGTCGCCACCGGTTCCGTCAGCGTCGCCACCGGCTCCGACAGCGTCGCCACCGGCTCCGAAGGCCGCGGCTGATACGGTTCTCTCGTCGGAAGCAGACGACTGGGACAGCTATATGGACGGCCTCGCGGGTAGCGACGGGCCGAAGTTCGAGACGGGTTTCGAGCTTCTCGACAAGGGGCTCGGCGGCGTGAAGCCTGGTCTGATGCTCCTCATGGATGAGGACAGCCAGCGTCTCGTCAATTTCATGAAGCAAGTGACGGACCAATTCGCGATTGGCAGCTCTTTTCGCTGTTTGTACTTCGCTAGTGAGCTTCCCAAAGCAGCACTTCGTTTGCGCACTTTGGCGCGTCTTTCGGCTGTTCCAATCTCAGATCTCGAACGGGGTCGGCTCAAGAAGGACTCGCCGGAGTGGCAGCGGCTCGACGCCGAGGGACGTCGAGCGTCGGATTGGCTCAAGCGCGTATTCGTCTACGAAGTGGAAGGTGAGCTGGATCTCGTGTTTGCCGGAGAGCTCATCGAGAAGCTGCTTGCGGAAAGCGGCGACGAAAGCTGCGTCGTCGTGATCGACTCACTCGATAAAGTTATGCGCGGCGGCCGGTCGTCTCAGGGTGTCGTGTCTCAACTGAAGACGCTCGCGGACTCGCTCGATTTGTTGATACTCGCGGCCACCACCGACCCGACCTTGCTCGCGTCTCGCGATGTGGACCTCGCGGCGATCTTTCGCGGGTCGGAGGGCGCGGTCGAGCTCGAAGTACTGAAGGTGGACACCGACGACTCCACTTCCGTGACGTTCGACTACGAGCCCAAGTACTGCCGATTCACCGAGCGATAGACCAGGGGGCGCCTTGCGGGCTCACTCCGGAAGGATCTTCCTGCCCGTCACCTTCTCCACGGCGATGAGGATTTTTTCGCGGAGGATGAGCCGAGCGCGACGCTCCTCCGCTGTGATGAAGCTGTAGACTTCCTTCGTGGTCCGCTGGAGCAACTCGACCTCGGGCCGCAAGAGCGCGAGTACGATGAGTCCGCCTCCGGCCTGGGGAGCGCCGAAATTGATCTCGAGAAGCTTGTCGCGAAGCGAAAGACGCGCGCGCTTGTTCTTGGGTGTCGAGCCGTCGGCGTCCTTCCCAGTGATCTTGCGGAGAAAATCAATCTCTCCGTGAGAGAAGACAATCTCGGTGGAGTTGTCCTTGGGCTTCGCCACGGCGCGCTTTTTTGTGGCTGCCTTCTTCTTTTTCGTTTTTGCCACTTGGTCGCGGTCCCTTATTACCGTTTTTTCCCGTCAGACGGTTTGTTCTCCGCTGAGCGCTGCGGCGGGCCTTCACCGATTTCAAAATCACCGTCGAGCTGGCCGCCCTCCTCGACGCTCAGTTTTTTCGCGCGGAAAGTGCCCGTAGCTCGGGCAGGACCCAGAAGACGCAGCGTCTCAGTGTGCACGTTGCCCTGGAAGTGGCCGCCGATCTCGACGGAGCGGGCCTCGACTTTGGCGTTTACCTCCGAGCCTTCGAGAATACGTACGAGTCCGGTTGCCTTGAGATCGCCACGGAATTCGCCTTGAAGGGTAATGTTGGCGCCTTCGAGCTTGCCGTTGAAGCTCGCTTTAGCCGCCAGGATCGTCTCGTCGTTCAGCACGGTGATAAGCTCCTCGACTTTACTCGCGCGAATTGGCCGCGCTGGGCAGGTTAGGTTAGGTTAGGTCCTCAAGTTAGGATTTTCAAAATCAGTACTTATAGACACCATCGATGATGGTGGATGCCTACTTAAAAATATACCCTGCAAAGAAGGGAAGTGCCAGTGGGTCAATGGTCGACGTCGCCGAGAAAGCCGTTCTCGATGAGGGTCTGGACGTCTTCCGAGAGCTCTTTACCCACGTTGCCGATGTAACGTTTGACGACGTTACCTCGGCGGTCAATCAAGTACTTCGTCGGGTAAGCGAGAAAGGGTCCGAAGGCTTCGATTGTGTCTGGTTCGCCCATGACCTGTGTGTAAGTGACATTCTGCTCCGCGACGAACGCCATGACGTCTTCGCGCTCGCCCGATTCGAGAACGATCCCGAGCATCAAGAAATCCTCTTCCCCAAAAGCTTCGGACAACTCCTGGAGATGCGGAAGCTCCGCGATGCACGGAACGCACCAGGTGGCCCACAGATCCACGAGGACGACTTTGCCTTCGTTCTCGGCGAGCGAGACGGTGCCGCTGCCATCGATCTTGCTCAGCACGAGATCGGGTGCGGCATGCTCGCTCGACTCGGATTGGGCGACTGGCTCCTGACACCCGAGCGCGGCCACTAAAGCGAGGACCGGGAATGTCCATCTTCCGCTCATAATGCTATTCCGGTTGGAGCGTTCGGACGAACAGCACGACTTGCCAGCGCTCGGTCTCGTTCATCTTGCGCGTCATCGGGGGCATGGGCCTCTTGCCGGTCGTGATCTTGTAAAACATCTCTCCGTCCGACATGCGCTCTTTGGCTTCGGTCGTTGCGAAGTCCGGTGGCGCGGGTTTGATGAACTGGGTCGCGGGGCCGTCACCTTTTCCGGCCTCGCCGTGACACATCGTGCAGTGCTTCTTGAAAAGCGCGCCACCGGCGGTGATGGCTTCGTCCGTCGCCTCGACCGGGTTCTCGACGGCCTTGGCCTCGTCGGGGACTTCCCAGATGGTTTCTTGTGCTGCTGCGAGCCCTAGCCCGCAGGTGCTTATCAGTAGAACCGCGAACAGAACGTTCCGCATCGATCTCTCGCCTCCTTTGAGAACGTCATTATAACAATGAACCTTACTAGCCTGCTTCGACCTCGGGCGCCTCCTTCACTTCCCAGATGGAGACCAGCGGAAAGAGTTTGGCGAAGAGGACGTAGCAAAGAATAAAAGCGGCGAACTCTGCCGCCGTGATCGCGATCTCGACCGTCGATGGGCTATAGGTGCCCGCGTCCCACATCTGCTGCGAGCGTGGATGGGAAGCCGAGCTGACGACGATGATGAACCGCTCGAGCCACATACCCATCAAAACGAACGTCGACGCTACGACGGAGCCTGTAATCGTCCGGGTCTTCTTCGGCCCGAGTATAGCTAGCGGCATGACGAAACAAGCGATCACCATTCCCCAGAAATAAGGTGCGAACGCGCCTGTTAGACGGCTCGACAAGACGGCCATCTCGGCATGCTCGTTTCCGTACCAAGCCGTGAGGTGCTCGGCCAGAGTGAAGTAAGCCCAGAGGCAGCTCATCGTAACGAGGAGGAGGCTCAAGTTATTGAACTGTAGGGCTCCAAGAAATTTCTCGAGATGAAAGACTTTGCGCAAGATCGCCATCGCAATCATGAGAGCAGCGATGCCACTGAAGATGGCGCCGACCACGAAGTACGGCCCGAAGATCGCGGTGTGCCACATCGGAACGAGCATCATTGCGAGAGTCCAGGACACGACGGTGTGCACCGACACGGCGATCGGGATGATGGCGACGGCCATAATAGAAATCGCCTTCTCGAGACGCGCATGTTGACGTTCGGTTCCGGTCCATCCGAGCGCCAATAGCTTGTAGAGCCCACGCAGTCGTGGGCTCCGATCGCGCAGCAGTGCGAGGTCCGGGATGAGCGGCAGATACAGATAGACGATGCTGCCGGTCATGTAGAGCGAGATCGCACCGACGTCCCAAATCAATGGGGACAAGAACTGCGGCTCGATCAATGGTAAGTAGATCAGTTCGGGCCGTCCAAGATGCCAGAGGATATTGCTCGAGCCCATGATGAGCGCGACTACGGTGATGACTTCGGCCACCCTTGTTATGGGACGGCGCCACTCGGCGCCGGTGAGCCTCAGGATAGCGGAGATGAGCGTACCCGCGTGGCTAATGCCGATGAAGAAGATGTAGTTCGTGATGTAGAGGCCCCAATAGACGGGCTGGTTCATGCCGGCGACGCCGAGACCGCCCTGGAGCTGTTCCATCCACGCGAGCCCACCGAAAGCAATAATTGTCAAAAGTGCAGCGACGGTGAGATAGAAGCCTCTCCCCGTTTCGAAGACGTGACGGAGAAGCGAGTCCTCAATCTCGCGATCGCGCTCGGACGCTTCCACGCCACTCTCCTTCTTGCAAATACGCGACACGCGGGCCCGTACCCAGATCCGCGAGTGGAAGCTCCGCGCGCGGGCTCTTGAACAGCTGGGCTACGACCGAATCCGGGTCTTCGAGATCACCGAACGTGATGGCGCGGGTCGGGCAGGATTGGGCGCAGGCGGGATCGACTTCGCCGTCTCGGACCGGCCGCTCTTCCTCCTTGGCCGTGTCCTCACCGCGCCGTATGCGCTGCACGCAGAACGTGCATTTCTCCATGATGCCTTTCCAGCGCACGGCGACGTCAGGGTTGATGGTCTGCTCGAGCGGTGATTCCCAGCTCGGCTCGGACCAATTGAAAAAACGGATGGTGTAGGGACAAGCATGCGCGCAAGCCCTTGTGCCGATGCAACGCGGATGGATTTGCGCGTTCAGACCTTGGGGCGTTTCGTAGGTCGCCGATACGGGGCACACCTTGACGCAAGGCGCGTTGTCGCAGTGAACGCAGAGGACAGGTTTGAACCGCATCCTGACGTCGGGAAAGGCGCCTTCCATATAGCGCTCGATACGGAGCCATTCGATCGTACGGCCGCGCGAAGATTCCACCGGCCCTGTGACAGGTACGTTGTTCTCTCCTCGACACGCGACCACGCACGCTTCGCAGCCCGTGCAGCGGTCGACGTCGATGGCCATGCCCCATTCGGTCATAACTTGCGCACCGTAACTTTCGTCCCCGCAAGGAGCGCCCCATCCGCGTCCGACGCGGGGTTCAATAGAGCGAAGGCGTTCACGCCGCGCCCCTCGCTGTAGCGGCCGTAGCCGGTGTGACCTTGTCCAGCGGCGATCGCGACCATATCGGGATGAAGACCTGGCGTGACATGTGCGCGGGCTTCGATGGCTCCGGATTCGGATCGGAGCTCGACGAGGTCTCCGCTCGCGATGCCGAGATCGCCGGCGCGATCCGCGCTGATCTCGGCAACACTCCCCCAACGGATGCCCGTGATCGGATCCGACAGCTCTTGAAGAAAAGGGAGATGAGCGCTCCGGCCGTCACCTAGAGCGTTCGACGCGTAGACGTGAAGCTCGAGCCCTGGCGTCGCGTGGGAACGCTCTCTGATAGCCGCGGTCTCGAATCGGTAGCGGCCGGGCTCGCCCGCGCTTTCCGCGCTCCAAAACCCTCCGCGGGCGAGCGCATCGCTCCAGGAGGTGTCGAGGCCTGCCCAAGCTTCGCGAAGCGCCGCCTCGTAGGAGCTCCACGGAAACGCATCCGCTCGACCCGTGCCCTTTGCGATAGCGAGCAGTGCATCCGGCATCGACCGCGTGTCGTAGAGTGTGCGGACGAGGAGCGGCTGCGCGAGGGTGGCCATGGGGACGGGAGCGCCAGCAGGAACGGCGTCCTCGAAACGCTCGAACGACATGGACTCAGGGAGCACCAGGTCGGATGCCGCGGTCGTCTCGTCCATGAACGTGCTAAAGCTCACCCGGAGCGAAACGGAGGAAAGCCAGGTCTCGGCCTCGAACGCGGGGGGTAGGCTGTAGAGCGGGTTCGTGTCCACGATGAAAAGAACGTTCGGAGGCTCGGAGCCGAGTGCTTGGGTCAGAGCACGCTTTTCGATCTCGGGTCCCTCGAGCGCGGGCCACGGAGCGAAAGGTGGCGCTTCGGCCGGCACCATGTTCTTTCCGAGGAGCGCGTTCAAGTGGGACACCGCTAGAGCGAGGGCCAGCCCTGCTCCCGAGCGCACCGCCGAGCCTCCAGCGAGGCAAATCGTTGGGCCGTGCTCGGCCATCTCTTGCGCCAACCGCTCGGCCGTTGCACTCGGCTCGACCTCCTCGACGAGGGCGCGGAAGGCCTCGAAATCCTCGGATGCACCGATAGCCGATGCAGCGTTTCGGCCATCGCGGATCAACACATGCGCGATGCCTAGCGCGAGCTCGATCTCTTCGCCGGTACGCGTCGGGATCCACTCATCCGCGTTGGCCGCGGTCAGGGACAGGCGCGGCCCGATCATCACGAACTTGCCGCGACGTCCGGGACGGCCTTGCCGCAGCTCGGCCAGCCCGTGGTGAAAACGCACCGGCGAGATGTCTGCTTCCAGCATCTCGGCTCCAAAAGACACGACGTAGCCTGCGTTCTCGAGATCCGGATCGGCGAGCCGTTCGTGGCCGGTCGCAAGCGTGCTCGCGCGCTCGAGCGTCGTCGTCGAGAAGGGCTCGTGAAGGATGTGGTCCGACGATCCGAACGCCTTCAGGAATCGCTCGACGATAGCGCGCCGATGTCCCGTGAGTGTGCCCGTGAGAAAGGCAAAGGCAAAGTCCATGCGTTCGGCACTGCCAAGTGCGTTAGCGATGCGCTCGAGCGCTTCGTCCCAGGTCAGTTCGGCAAAGGAGCCGTCCTCCTGCTTCGCTAACGGCGTACGGATGCGGTCCGGATGGTACATAGCTTGCGGCGCGGCCTGGCCGCGCGGGCAGAGCCCGCCCCGGCTCATCGGATGTTCGGGATTACCTTCGACTTTGACGAGCCGGCCGTCGATTTTGCGAATTTGGATGCCGCAAGCCGCGTTGCATTCGAAGCAAGTCGACCGCGTCCAAATCTCCTCACCGGGGATGAAGGGCTCTTCCGGGATCAGGATCGGAATGAGCTGAGAAGCATCGGGGGCGCAAGCGTCGAGAGCGAGCCCAGCGGTTGCGGCAAAGACGCTGCCCTTTAGAAATTCCCGTCGATCCATCGGCCTATTTGTGGCAGACAACGCAGTCCACCGAAACCTGTTCCTGCTCGTGGCACTCGATACACCATTTCATCTTGAGGACCTGGTGGCGGACCGCCGTCATGCTTTGCCCGATATCCGCGTGGCACGTTTCGCAGCTGAGCCCCGCCCGAACGTGCCACTTGTGAGGGAAATATGTGAATTGTGGAAGCTTGTAGAGACGCACCCACGGGATGGGCTCTTCGGCATCGACATATTCCATGAGCTTCTGCGTGGCCTCGCTTTCCTGAGGCATCGCCATGTGGCACGCGCCGCAGAGCTCGGTTCGCGGGATGCCGGCGGCGGCATGCCGATCGTAGAACTCGTGACAAAACGCGCAATCGATTTGGTTGTCCGCATGGAGCTTGTGAGGAAACGCGATCGGCTGAGCCGGCGATGCGCCGGCATTCCCGCCGCAGCCGCTGACGGAGAGCGCCAGAATCCCTAACACGATGCTGATGGCAAACCGCATGAGCGGCGCAAGATATCACGGGGCCGCGTTTCGTTCCAGCTACCCGCTGCCAGCTACTTGGGGGGATAGCAGGTAGCCGATCCGGAGACGGATCTTCACAGCGTGGCACGCACCCTTGGAGTAAAATGACTTGTTATGCGGAAAGTGTTGACGGTGTCGTTGGTCATGTGGGCGGGGAGTGCCTGGGGGCAGCCGGGGCGTATTCAGGTGGACGTGACGCCCGTGGTCGAGGCGAGTGTTCTTCAATCGGGAAAATCGGCTCGGGCCGCGGTTCAGGTTCGGTTGCAGGACGGGTTTCATGTGAACTCCAACGAGCCGCTCGAGAAGTATCTCATCCCGACTTCGCTCCAATTTGTGGCGCTCGACGGTGTGAGCATAGATGGGCTCGCATATCCCGAAGCCTTTCACATCGTTACTGGAGGATCCGAGACGCCGCTTGCGGTGTTCGAAAAAGAGTTTGCGATCGGCGTGTTGATGTCGATCGACGCGAGCGTGCCGCCGGGGGAGTACGTGCTCTTGGGCCAGCTCAACTACCAAGCTTGCGACGAGAACGTCTGCTATCGGCCGGACAAACAACCCGTGCAGATTGCGCTGCGCGTCGGATCGCCTGACGAGCTTGCCGCACCCCAATATGCGGGCGTTTTCGACGCCATCGATTTCTCGAAGACGAGCCCTGTCGAGATGCTGAAGGAGCCGCCGGCACTCGACCTGAAAGAAGTGGTCGCTCTGGCGGGCAGAGGCGACCAAGATACGCTCGAGCTTTTGGACGCGTTCACCATTGCGGGCACGACCGGCGGGTTTCTCGGGAAGGACGCGTTTATCACGTTCATCGACGACGCCGAGGCGGGCCGCGTTCGGAAAGGATGGTTCGAGGGAAAGGGACCTATCGCCATCATCGCTATTGTGCTCTTCGGTGGGCTCGCGCTCAATTTGACGCCGTGTGTCCTTCCCATGATCCCCATCAATCTCGGAATCATTGGGGCCGGCGCTCGCGCGGGCAGCAAAGCGCTGGGTTTTGCGCTTGGCGGCGCTTATGGCTTGGCGATGGCCGTCGTCTACGGCGCTCTCGGGCTCATCGTCATCCTCACCGCCGGGACGTTCGGAACGATCAACGCGTCCCCGTGGTTCAACTTTGGGATTGCCATCCTTTTCGTGGTGCTCGCGCTCGCTATGTTCGACGTCATCACGATCGATTTTTCGAGCCTTCAATCCAAGGTTCAGTTTTCCGCCGGCACAGGAAAGTTTTTCGTGGCGTTCGGCATGGGCGCGGTCGCGGCGCTTCTCGCGGGCGCTTGTGTGGCGCCCGTCGTCATTCAAGTCGTCATCTTCTCGAGCGACCTCTACGCGAAAGGCCAAGTCGCGGCACTGGCGCTGCCGTTTCTTCTCGGCATCGGCATGGCCATCCCGTGGCCGATCGCGGGTGCGGGTATCTCTCTGCTTCCGAAGCCGGGTGCTTGGATGGTTCGGGTCAAACAAGCTTTCGGGGTTTTGATCCTTAGCTTCGCTTCTTACTACGGATATCTTGGCTACGACATCGTGAGCCAGCGCTGGGTGGACGGGGCGGCCGTCGCGGACAGCGTTCAGGCGAAGATCGACTCGGGGTGGGTACCATCGCTCGAAGCGGGGCTTCGGCAGGCCAAGGCCGAGAACAAAATGGTGCTGGTTGATATCTGGGCCTCGTGGTGCAAGAACTGCCTCACGATGGACAAGACCACCTTTGAAGACCCGGACGTGCTCGCGCGTCTCGACGATTACGTGAAAATCAAATTTCGAGCGGAGGACCCCGAGGCCTCACCCGCTCGCGAGGTCATCAAGCGATTCGAAGGTGTGGGTCTTCCGGTTTATGCGATTCTCAAGCCATAGAGTTTGGACTCTACGTCGGGGGGTGTTTGACGCTTTGCGCTCTGCCGGGTAAGATTCAGATATCCCTATCTGTCTGATTGTCAAAGGAATAAGAGTACAACTAGCCCGTGGTTTTCTTCAATTACACGACGATGCAGGTGTCTGCAAAGATCGTGTATTACGGTCCCGGACTCTGCGGCAAGACGACCAATCTGCACCAAATCCATAAGCGTACAGACCCGGACTCACGCGGGGAGATGGTGAGTCTCGAGACCGAGGCGGATCGAACGCTGTTCTTCGACCTTCTTCCGCTCGAGGTAGGAACGATTGGGGGGATGCGTGTTCGCTTGCAGCTCTACACCGTTCCCGGCCAGGTGTTCTACAACACGACGCGAAAGCTCGTGCTCAAGGGCGTCGACGGGATCGTCTTCGTTGCGGATTCTCAGGAAGTCGCGCTCGACGCGAATATCGAGAGCTTCCTCAACCTGAAGGAGAACCTTGAAGAGCTGAACCAGCCTCTCGACAAGATTCCGTTCGTGTTCCAGTACAACAAGCGCGATCTTCGAAACATCTTGCCCGTCGAAGCCATGGATCGGCACTTGAACCATGATGGTTACGATGTTTTGGAGGGGGCAGCGCTCCACAGCGTTGGCGTCTTCGAAACGCTCAAGACGATCTCGAAGAAAACACTGGCCGCGGTGCACCGAAAAATCTCTGGTACCCGAGAAAAGCCCGTGCTTGTCGGAGCCTCCGGTCGGGGGCCCGCTGCGGCGGTGGAGAAGACGCCCGTCGAGGCCGATCTGTCGCCGCCAGAATTACCGACGGACAAGACGCTTGTGGGAGCGCATGTTCCGCTGCCCGTCATCGACGTTGACGCGCGCGACCACGAGGCGACGAGCGCGTCCGCGAGGGCTGAGCTCGTTGATGTGGACCTCGAAGCGACCAAAACTGTCGAAATAAAAAGCCTTCGCGCGGCGAGCAGACCGCCAGGCGTTGACACGTCCGAGGTCCAGATAGAGTTCGCCGCAAACAGGGCCGAGAGGGAGAGAATCGATACTTCCAGAACTGTATCCGGGTTAGCACCATTGCGCGTGCCGACACAGTCGAAGATCGACATCGATCGAGAGTTGTCGAATCTTCGCGAGATGGCCTTCGGTACCGCCAAAGCGAGAAAGAAGAAGGGGCCCAAACAAGGCAAGGAAGTGTTGGTCGAAGGCACCGCGGTTGTCGAAGTCCCAACCAAAGTTCTGGAAAAGACGTCCGGCGTCGTCGTGGACCTCAAGCTCGTCGGTGACGACACCCACCACTCGATCTCGAAAGCGATTCGAGTCGAGCTCCCGCCCCGAGAAGAAGGCACCAAAACACGCCTGCGCCTTCAGATCGACCTAACCGAGCCCGATGACTAAATCCTGAATCCTGACTAGGCAGGCTAGGCTCTAACCCGTCAGAACCGAGGATTTTGTACCACGTTCTGAAGCAAATTCTTTCTTATCCCCACATCCCCTCCTATCCCCACCTCTCCTTGCTTTTAGCGGCGTTTTTAAAGGCAAGGGGATGTGGG
>SMYC01000204.1 GCA_004356105.1 Acidobacteriota bacterium
ACGTCGCCCAATCGACACCGGCTTCGATTCCGATCGTGACCTTCGTGCACTGGCATACCACGGAGCCGCCGCCCAAGCCTGACCCGAATGTCGTGCAGCTGAGCAAAGAGAAGTATCAGGAGTTTTTGTGGCACCTGCTGCTCCGCGGTCATGACGCCCTTTTTCTGTGGACACCGCGCGAGGAAGCCCTGGAGGAAACGTTACTCGTGCATCAGGTCTACCGGCAGTCGCACGCATACCTCGAGTTTCTGCTCGAGGGCGAGCCCATAGTCTTCGACGTGCCGCCCACGCCGGGCCCCGTGGTTTCCGCGATGCAACTGGGCTCAGAGCTTCTAGTGATCCGAAGCGATTTCGACGGGACGCGGGAACCCGTCACCATCGAGTGGGAAGGCCGGACGATCGCAATACCGTCGCACGACGGCCCCCAAGTACTGAAGTTCGGCCTCGAATAGGCCTAGACTCCCATCTGGATCAGAATCTCGTGTTCAGGAGTCGCTGGCATACGTTGGACTAATCCCCAAGCACCATCTACTGACCGGATAACAAGTCGATGTGGTGGGTCAGCGCCCTTTCGCTGGAAATACCCCGGGAATCCGTGACCCGCACCGTGAAGGGTCCGAACGCACCTGCTAAAACCGGCGTGCCGCTCACCGCGCCGGCCGAAGACTGCGGTCCGGACAGCCCTGGCGCAAGCGTTCCGCCGACGAGCTCGAAACGAAAGGGCGGCGTGCCGCCAGCGACGGAAATCCTGTGGAAGTAGGGTACGCCGACGTAGCCCACCGGCATCGTGGCGTCCAAGATAACGGGCGCGTTGACCGCATCCTCGAGCGCACGAATCTCGCCGCCGATGTAGTCGACGACGTAGAGCTCGCCCGATTCGTCCTCACCGAACGAGCTGATACCGAGACCTGTCTCGAGCTCGAGCCGCGGCACGCGCTCGGAGGCGCGGCCGGCAGGCGGCAGACTCCAGATGCGGCCGGAAATGAAATCGCCGTAGAAGTAGCGACCGGAAAAGGCAGGAAACCGCGAGCCACGATAGACGAACCCTCCCGTGACCGAGGCGCCGGCGCTTCGGTCGTAAAAGAGAATAGGCTCCGTGAGCTCGGGGCTGGCGGCGACACAGGGCTGTGGACGTCCTCGAGGGCACGGTCCTTCTCGAATGGCCCAGCCGAAGTTGAGCCCGCCCGGTGTTCCGGCCGCCTGGAAGTCGATCTCCTCCCAAGCGTTCTGGCCCACGTCTCCGATGTATAAATCACCGGTCTCGTCGAAGCTGAAGCGCCAAGGGTTGCGCAGCCCGTAGGCCCAAATCTCGTCCGCACCGTCCCGGCCGACAAAGGGGTTATCCGGCGGGACCACGAAAGGCGCTCCGCTGTCCACATCGATGCGAAGGATGGCGCCGAGCAATGTGTTCTTGTTCTGTCCGTGATTCCGCGGATCATTCCCCGAGCCACCATCGCCGAGGCCGATATAGAGGTACCCATCCAGTGGGCTGAAAGCGAGCTGACCGCCGTTGTGGTTCGGGAAAGGCTGGGCCACCCGCAGCAATGTCTCAGCGCTCGCCGCAACGGCGATATCGGGCTCGGCCACGGAGACCGAGAGACGCGCAACGACCGTCGCTCCGGGTCGATCGGTGTAGTAGATGAAAAAGGTCCCGTTCTCTTCGTAGAGAGGATGAAACGCAAGCCCCAGCAGCCCGCGCTCGCCACCGCTGCTGATCCTGTCTCGCAGATCGAGAAACGGCGTCGGACGGACCACGCCTTCTTTGACGATTCGGATCAACCCGCCCTGTTCTACGACAAACAAACGATTCGTCTCGTCTCCAGCATGCGTGAGCTGAACCGGTGCGTCGAAACCGGAAGCGACGATGGTGTCGACGGTGACCCGGGTCGGTGTCTGTGCCAAAGAGGGGTCTACGCTGAGAAGATCGGCCGCCAATGTCAGCGTGACGAGGATCGAAATTCTCTTCATGGCTCCACATAGGGTATCGCAAAACGCGAGCAGACAGTCATCGCAAAGGACGGCCGATCGTCCTCGATGCCGTAGAGCGCGCGGACTCCTTGCGATTCGCTCGAGAGATCGACGAGCTCAAGCGTGCTCGACTGCATGCGGAACGCCTCGCAAACCGAGGCCCCTTTCATGGAGAGTTGGTGACGTACCGGCAGTGTGCTACTGCTCGAAGCAGTAGATCGGATAATGAAAGGAGCATGATTTACCCTTGCTCGACAGCGTCCACCCAGAACCCGTCTCGCCAGTGTTCCCCACCGAGGCTTTGGGAGCGCCGGTCCAGTTGCTGCAGTGTTCATCGGCGACCACCGTTCCATTGGCAGTAGTGCCGCTATAGACGGACGTATTCGGAGGACCACCGTTAGTCTCCGTTTTGTTAATGGGGTTGTCGATCGTGCCGTCGGTGAGATCGGTCCAATTGTCAGCGATTTGAGTACCGTCCACCAGCTTGTACGGCACTGTGGACTGGGTGAATCGGGTCGAGGGCGAGTCGGTCGCGTTGCTGAGCCAAGCCCGGAAGGTGCCACTGAGCCCGGCAGCCGTCGCTAGGTTCTGGCAAACAGTATCCGCTTGAGTCAGACCGTTATAATTGGCAGTTGCCGTCGCGCTGGTTACGAACACGATCTTTCGAGCGGTGGGCGGGGCGGATACCACTGGGCCAGTGGTATCGTTCAGTTCCACCATGCGCACCCGAATGCACTCGTTGGTGTGGCCTTCGATGATGAGCTCCACCCGGACTTTGCGTTTATCTCCGGCTCTGGCACCGTTGTAGGTGTGTTGGATGACCTCTTTGATCGGATCGTCGTCGGCAAGAGAGATGTCTTGATGGATCGCCGGTTGATTTTCGGAATCCCACCAAATGCGGAGTTTTTTCGCTCCGTCGGGCAAACCGGCGAAGTTGACGTACACGCCCACGGTGGTGCCGGCGACAAAGCCGGGTGAGCTGAAGCGCATGGCGGCTTCTTCGGCGCCGCCGCAGGATTTCGCCTCAGAGGATTCAAGAACCACGGCGAGATGGGACGATGGACTCGGTGAAGAAGTGGGGAGGGAGCTCGGACCGGTCAGCTGGATATCATTCGAACAGCTGACGACCAAAACGACAGCGGTGAGGCTCACGCCCACAAGAGAAGCGTACAGTTTCATTCGATTGGCCTCCTTGAATAGTTGAAGTTGAACTAGACGCCCATCTGGATCAGAATTTCGCGTTCATGAGTTTCTGGGAACAGGGTGCGTATTTTTTTGTCGTAGGTTGCAAGACGCCCTCCACGATCGACCGCAAGCGCCAGGAGGTATGCGTCGGTGACTCGGTCGTGTCCGCGAAGCCGAGAGCGCTCTACCCGTCCCGGCTCGGTCAGGGAAAAGCTATCGCTCCAAAACTCGTGTCCCTCGAGAGAAATCATTCTTTCGAGCTGTAGTTGACGTCGAGAAGCGCCGTCACTCCGCGTCGTCCAGAGATCTTCGGACCAACTCGCTCGTCAACGGCGCCGCTTCGTCGGCCACTTCAAAAACGGGAAACTGTCTATCAACTTCGCGCGGCACCCGCGGCGCGAGCCCTCGTCGGGCCAACTGCGAGATAACTTCTCCAACGGTCTTTTCTTGGACAGTTGCCAGGTTCCGAGCGGCTTGCAAGACGTCGTCGTCGATCTTCAAAGTGGTCCTCATCACTTACGGACGGGTTAGGTAAGGATGTCGTGCACGACGTGTCCGTGCACGTCGGTCAGCCGGAAATCGCGTCCCTGGAATCGGTAGGTCAGCTGCTCGTGGTCGATGCCGAGCAGATGCAGGATGGTCGCGTGCAGGTCGTGAACGTGCACGCCGTTCTCGACGACAGAGTAGCCGATGTCGTCGGTCTCTCCGTACGAAAAGCCTGGCTTCACGCCGCCGCCAGCCATCCACATGGTGAACGCTTCGATATGGTGATCGCGGCCGATTGCGAGGCGGACTTCGCTCATCGGGGTGCGCCCGAACTCGCCGCCCCAGATCACGAGCGTGTCGTCGAGTAGACCGCGTCGCTTCAGGTCGATGACGAGCGCGGCTGAAGCTCGATCGATCTCCCGACAGCGGTCTTCGAGAGGTTGGCCGAGGTTGTTGTCCGGATCGCCGTGGTGATCCCAGTCCGTGTGGTACAGCTGCACAAAGCGAACACCGCGCTCGACCATACGACGGGCGAGCAGACAGTTCCTAGCGAAGGACGGTCGGTCGTCCTCGACGCCGTAGAGCGCGCGGACTTCTCGCGATTCACTCGAGAGATCGACGAGCTCAGGAGTGCTCGACTGCATGCGGAATGCCATTTCATACGCGGCGATCCGCGAGTTGATCGCGTTGTCTTCGACGTTACCTGCCTGGAGACGATCGAGCGCCCGCACGGTGTCGAAGAACTCTCGCTGTTCTTCGGGCTCGACACCCTCCGGGCTCTCCAGGTGAAGCACGGGCTCGGGCCCTGGCCGGAACGGCGTGCCTTGATAATGAGGGGGTAGAAAGCCGTTGCCCCAAAGAGGGGCGCCGCCGCGCGGGCCTCGCGAGCCGGACTGCAGAACGATGAAGCCGGGTAAATCCGACGCTTCGCTCCCGATACCGTAGCTAATCCAAGCGCCCATGCTCGGCCGCCCGAACTGGCCGAACCCGGTATTCATGAAGAGCTTGGCTGGACCGTGGTTGATCTCGTTCGTCGTGAGCCCGCGCAAGAAGCAAAGGTCGTCGACGATGCCGGACACGTGCGGCAGGAGCTCGCTCACCGGCGCGCCGGAATCGCCGTGGCGTCTGAAGGCACGCTCCGTCCCCATCAGTTTCGCGCGGCCCGGGTCGATGAAGGCGAAGCGTTTGCCGCTCGTGAGGCTTGCGGGCGGTGTCTGGCCGTCGAGCCGCTGGAGCGTTTCTTTTGGCTCGAACAGCTCGAATTGGCTCGGGCCACCAGCCATGAACAGATAGATGACATTCTTGGCGCGTGCTTCCGGCTGCGTCGACGCGTCCACGCCATCGCGCCCGAGGAGATGCATGAGCGCCATCGAGCCGAGACTCAGGCCTCCACGTCGAAGGAATTCGCGGCGGGCGATCACGCGGGGGGCGATGGAGCGCGGGAACATCATCAGTTTCTGTGGCATCAGTTTCTGTGGGAAAACTCGTCGAGGTTGAACAGCACGCGAGCGACAGCGGCCCAGGCGCTTTGCTCGACGGAAGCGTGCCGTCGGCGTTGGCTCTCGAGGTGACGGGTCAGGATCGCGGCCTCGCTCTCGCTCGGTGGTCGCGCGAGCACGAGCTCGAAGGCGCGGCGGATGCGACCGTCGTCCGACGCGGTGCCCTCCGTCAGGCGGCGACCGAGTCCCGCGGCGATCTCCAGCATCATTGGATCGTTCGCGAGCGTCAGTGCTTGGAGCGGTGTGCTCGACGGAACACGACGGGTACACGTCACGTTCGCTTGAGGCGCGTCGAACGTCGTCAGGAACGGTTAGGGGCTCGACCTCCACAAACGCGTATAGATGGTGCGACGGTAGCGGTCGGCGCCTTCGCTCACGATCCAATCCTTTTTTGTCTGGGTGAACGCGAAGACCCCGTCGGGCTGCGGCGGTTGAACCGGTGGGCCGCCGATGACGGGCGACAACAGGCCGCTCGCACGGAGCGCCGAATCGCGGATCACCTCGGCGTCGAGGCGCAATCGCGACTGTCGCGCCAGCCAGCGATTCCGCGGGTCACGCTCGAGGAGATCCGTTCGTGCGCGTGAGGACTGCCGATAGGTCGAAGACGTCACGATCAGACGATGGATCGACTTCATCGAGAAGCTGCGCGCCACCAGCTCTCGCGCGAACCACTCCAGGAGCTCCGGATGCGATGGCTCGGCGCCGCGGATCCCGAAGTCGTTCTCCGTCTCGACGAGACCGAGGCCAAAAAACCGCTGCCACCAGCGGTTGACGGTTACGCGATGCACGAGCGCGTTTTCGGGATGAACGAGCCAGCGCGCGAGGTCGAGCCGCGTCTTCGCGGACGCACCGGCAGCAAAATGGTTCATCGCTTTCGGAAAACCAGGTGTTACCGCTTCGCCGGGCGTGAGAAAACTGCCTCGCCGGAAGACGTGGCTGACGCGCGGGTTCGTACGCGCCTTCATGACGAGCGTGCTCGGGAGGTCCGGCCGATGCTCCTCGTGCGCGACCAACGCGCGCCAGGCGTCGCGCCACGTCTGCGGAACTTCCTGCTCGGAGGCGGTAGCGTCCGCAAAGCTGATTCGGAAGCGTCCGAGCACGTGATGTGTGCCGTGATCTTGCCGCAGCTCCAGACGGATTTCGAGCTCGGAACGTGGAAGCGGCTCGGCAAGACGGAACACCGCGACATGGGGCTCACCTTGACGAGACCGGACGGCCCAGCCTCCGCTATCGGCGCCTCGAAGCCGTCGTTCAACAAATGCGTCATCGCCTCCCGCCTCGCGTACGAAGAGCCGTATCCCGCTCAGCACGAAGCTTCCATCCTTCGCACGCCCAGGCCCGTGTGCTGGTAGTGAGAGGTCGGGCAACGCTTCGATGCGTAGCGCGGAAATACCGATCGTGGGCGCGAGTCCCTCGAGATCGTAGACGGAGGTTTGCGGGTTGTGTGCCACGCTCATGATGGACGCGTCCGCGGCAACACGGAGCTCGGGCCCTTCGCTCGCGAGGGCGATTGTCGGCGCCCATCGCATCCACCCCCGCGCGGCGTTGTGTTCCTCGGTGACGAGAGCCGCCACGAGTCGCGCACGCTCCGATTCGAACTCCGCGAGGAGCGGCGCCGATGCCTCATCGGTCACTTGCACGCTCGGGCCGGTGCTGACGCCGCCATCTTCTGTTTGATCGAAGAAGGCGAACATCCGGTAGTACTCGACATGCGGCAACGGGTCGAACTTGTGCGTGTGACATTGAGCGCATCCGAGCGTCGAGCCGAGCCAAACCGCGCCGGTCGTGTTCACGCGATCGATGACCGCGTTCACCCGGTTCTCCTCGTCCTTCGCACCGCCTTCTTGATTGATTTGGGTGTTGCGATGGAAGCCTGTCGCCACGAGCTGCGCGTTCGTGGGATTGGGCAACAAGTCGCCTGCGAGCTGCTCGATCGTGAACTGGTCGAACGGCATCCCGTCGTCGACAGCATGAATCACCCAGTCACGGTAGGGCCACATCGACCGCCTCCCGTCGATGGTGAAGCCGTTCGAGTCCGCGTAGCGTGCGAGGTCGAGCCAGTGCCGCGCCCACCGCTCGGCGTAATGGGGCGACGCGAGAAGTCGGTCGACGAGCCTCTCGTAGGCGTCGACACGGCCGTCCGCTAGGAAAGCGTCCGTTTCGTCCGCCGTCGGCGACATCCCAATCAAGTCGAGGCTGACGCGACGGATGAGCGTGTGGCGGGCTGCCTCAGGAGACAGTGTCAGCCCTTCACGCTCGAGGCCCGCTAAAACGAAACGGTCGATCGGATTTCGAACGCGAGCCTCGTCGGAAATGATCGGCGGCTTGACCTCGTGGAACGGACGGTAGGCCCAGTGCGGCTGCCACTCTCCTCCCTGCTCGATCCAGCGGCGGATGACGTCGATTTTCTCTGGCGGGAGCGCGGGCGCGTGGAGCGCCGGGGGCATTCGAAAAAGCTCGTCTTCAGAAGTGATGCGGCGGAAGAGCTCACTTTGCGCGGGCTCGCCGGGAACGATTACCGAGTATCCGCTCGCGGCCATCCGAAATGTCTCTGGCCGGAATGTTTCCGGCTGATCGAGGTGAAGATCGGCCATCCGATTGCTGTCGTCGGGACCGTGGCATTGGGCGCAGTGCTCCGCGAAGATGGGGCGGACGTCGCGGCCAAACTCGACCTCCTGAGCCGCCGATACCGCCGTGACGGCCAGCAGCAACGACAGGACCTCGATGACACGAGACGGAAGCGTCATGGCTTGGTGCCGAGGATATCAGAGCTTGGGACAATCCTGTTCACGCTCGCGCTACCGTGCTCCCTCGCGATATAACATCATTTATGGTTTTGCGTACGATGGTACTTCTAGCCCTCGCGATGGCGGCGCCTACGCCGGCCGACTGGCAACCGCTCTTCGACGGACAAACCTTTGCCGGCTGGCGCGGGGTGGGCCGTGACGAGATCCCCGCCGAGCATTGGGTGATCGAAGCCGGCACGATCCGCAAAGTCGCGAGCGGCGCCGTTCCGACCGCCGCGGACGGGCAGCCTCTCGAAGGCGGCGACATCATGACAATCGCAACCTACGAGAATTTTGAGCTGGAGCTCGAGTGGAAGATCGCTCCCGGCGCGAATAGCGGCATCAAGTACAACGTGTCGGAGGCGATGTCGACGAGCTCGCCACCCGAGCACGCCGCACTCGGCTTCGAGTATCAAATCCTCGATGACGACCGGCACCCCGACGCACAAGTCGGCCCGAACCGCACCGCGGGAGGGCTTTACGACCTGTACGCCCCGACGGCGGGCAAACGTTTGAAGCCCGTCGGCGAGTTCAACCACACGCGCATCGTCTTCGACGGCACCCATGGCGAGCATTGGCTCAACGGGGTGAAAGTGGTCGCGTTCGACCTCGAGAGCGAGGACTTCGCCGAAAAGTTCAAGAAGAGCAAATATCTCTCGGTCCCAGGTTTCGCCGACAAACGGAAAGGACACATCGTGCTCCAAGATCACGGAGACGACGTCTGGTTTCGCAACATTCGGATCCGCGAGCTGCCCAGCAGGCTGATGAAATGACTACGATTCAGCCTGCGCGAGCGGAGCGAGCACGGCGCGAATGCGCCGACGACGGCCCGGCGAGCGAACTAAGAGAGAGCGAGCATTAAGCACTAGAGGAGGAACGACATGCACCGCAGAACATTCCTTGCGACCACCGCTGGTCTCGTGCTCGGCCGGCCCCGCCTTCACGCTGCGGGCTTCGGCGAGGCGCGTGGCGCGAGCGCTAACGATCACATTTCAGTAGCCGTGATGGGCGTCAACGGACGCGGGGCCGTGCTCGCGAAGACGTTCGCCGCCCAGCCGAACACCGACGTCAGCTACATCTGTGACGTGGACATGCGGGTCACGGAAAAAGTCGTCGGCGAAATGTCCAAGGCCAAAGGCGTCTCGGACTTCCGGCGAGCACTCGAGGACAAAGACGTCGACGCGCTCGCTATCGCCGCGCCCGACCACTGGCACGCCCCGGCGACCCTTTTAGCCCTCGAAGCGGGTAAGCACGTCTATGTGGAGAAGCCTTGCGGGCACAACCCGCGCGAAGGCGAGCTCCTCGTGGAAGCCCAGAAACGTTACGGGCATGTTGTGCAAATGGGCAACCAGCAGCGCTCGGCACGGACGTCGATCGAGATCATCGAGGCGATCCATAACGGGTTGATCGGCCGGACTTACTTTGGACGCGCGTGGTACGCGAATACGCGTGGCCCGATCGGTCACGGAAAAGTCGCGGAGGTCCCGGAAGGCCTCGACTACGACCTCTGGCAAGGCCCGGCGCCGCACACGCCGTATCGTGACAACGTCGTGCATTACAACTGGCATTGGTTCTGGCGCTGGGGCACGGGCGAGATTTGTAACAACGGCACACACGAGATCGATGTCTGCCGATGGGCGCTCAACGTCAACTACCCCACCCGCGTCACTTCCGTGGGCGGGCGTTATCACTTCGACGACGACTGGGAAGCTTATGACACGCAAGTCGCCTCCTTCGAGTTCGAGGAAGGCAAGACGATCACGTGGGAAGGACGAAGCTGCAATGGCCGTCCTATCGAGAATCGAAGCCGAGGCGCTTCCATCCACGGCGAAAAAGGCACGGTCGTTCTCGACCGCAACGGCTACGTCGTCTACGACAACGACAATAACGAGATCAAGAGCGACCTCAACGAATCCAAGCCCGAAAACCAGGAAGATGTGCTGGATACGCGAGGCGGCGGCGGCATGACCGCGGCACACATCCTGAACTTCTTGGAGGCCGTCCGCGGCAAAGAAAAGCCGCGCGGGCCGATCGACGAGGGACATAAGAGCGTGCTGCTCTGCCACCTCGGCAACATCGCCCAACGTACGGGTCGTGCGTTGCAATGCGACGCGAAGACAGGACACATCATGGACGACAGCAAGGCGATGAAGCTCTGGAGCCGGGAATATGCTTCGGGATGGGCGCCCAAGACATGAAGCGACGTGAGTTTCTGAGCGCTGCGGTCGGTCTGGCCCTGGCGCGAGCGTCGCGCAGTTGGCATCTCGGCGCCGCGAGCTATTCGTTGCGCAAGCTTTCGCGCGCCGACGCCATCGAAGCCATCCGCACGCTAAAAACCCCGTACGTCAATATCAAGTCGTTCCACCTTCCTTACGAGACGACCCGTGAGGAGCGCGCCGCCGCGCGGGCGGAGTTCGAGAAGGCCGGTCTGACGATCGTGGGCGGCGGGACGATTTACCTGGATAAAGAAGACGACGACCATATCCGCTTCCACTTCGACTACGCCCGAGACTGCGGCATGCCGCTCATGGTCGTGGGCGCCACCGCGAAGACGCTCCCGCGCATCGAGCGCTTCGTGAAGGAGTACGACATCCAGGTAGCCGTACATAATCATGGTCCCGAAGACGCGCACTTTCCCGGACCCCAGGACATCCTGCCGCATATCCACAACATGGACCCGCGCGTCGGCCTTTGTGTGGATGTTGGGCACACGGCCCGCACCGGGATCGACGTTGTCGAAGCCATTGCTCAAGGCGGCGACCGCGTGCTCGACCTGCACATGAAGGATCTGCGTCAACTCGACGTCAAAGAGAGCCAGTGCATCGTTGGAGAGGGAGCGATGCCGGTGGGAGCTATTTTTGGCCAGCTCGACGAGATAGGCTATGCGGGCTACGTCAACTTGGAATATGAGATCGACGCGGACGCGCCCCTTCCAGGGATGAAGAAGTCTTTCGCTTACATGCGCGGCTTGCTGACGTCGTGACCTTGTTGTTCGCCCTCGTCGCCGCCCTCGGCTTGGGCGCGGGATCGGCTCAGGGGCAAAGCTCGCGTGGGCTCCCGAAAACGGTCAAAGCCGTCAAGCCGAGCATCGTCGGCATCGGTACTTTGTATCCCACCCGTCAGCCACAAGCCCAACTGCTCGGCTCGGGTTTCGTCGTCGGCGATGGACAACATGTGATGGCGAACGCGCATGTGTACCGCGCCGCCGTCGAAGATGAGAGCGATCGCCACGGGCGCCCTGCGGAGGATTTCATCGTCGCGTTCCACCGAGAGGGTGACAACGTGAGCTATCACCATGTCGTCAAAGTCTCTGAAGATTCGGAGCACGACATCGTTCTGTTGAAGCTCACGAGCGAGACGCTTCCCCCTCTCACGCTGGGCGACGACGCCAAAGTCGAGGAAGGCCAGAGCATGGCTTTTACGGGCTTTCCCATCGGCTCGATCCTCGGCCTTTACCCCGCCACTCACCAAGCTATCGTTGCCTCCATCACGCCTATCGTGCAGCCCATGCCAAGCGGACGAGCGCTCGACAACGCGACCATCAGCCGACTGCGTAAGACCTACATCGTGTTCCAGCTCGACGCGATCGCGTATCCGGGCAATAGCGGAAGTCCGCTCTACGACCCCGAAACGGGGGTGGTCTACGGGATCGTCAACAGCGTCTTCGTGAAGACGACGAAGGAGCGCATCCTCAACGAGCCGAGCGGGATCGCCTACGCCATACCCATTCGCTACGCGAAAGCTCTCCTCGAAGCCGCGAACGTGTCGGCGCGATAGATTTTCTGTAAGTAACTGCAAACAAGCGATTTTCCCTTACGTTCATTTATATTTACACTATACTTCCACCAGGAAAACGCTCCTCCCCGACACTTCACTTACAAGGACGTTCTCCTCCCAAAATTCAATTAGGAGGATTTTTATGCGCGTTCTGACGTCCGATACCGGGCTCGAGTCCGGCCTTTCTCTCGACGAAATCGAATCGCGGCTCGTGGAGGCCGCCCATCGTCATCATCTCGACGAGCGCAATTATTAGAGAAGCTTCTTGTCATTGCGGCAGCATTCGATGCTGGCGAGCTCCCCTGGACGAAAGCGAGAGAGATCGTGCGCGTAGCAACACTCGAGACGGAGCTGATCCATAAGGGGACGTGTTCGGTGACCGGAAGGGTGGGCGTCGATCTGAAGTTCGAGCGGCCGAAGCTCGTGACGGAGAAGCCGGCACCCGAAGTCGAGCAAGCTCCGATCGCCGAACCTTTGGAGCTCCCGGAAGACGACGACGGCTCGGAAGATTGGCGCGACGAAACGGTGGCCGCGATCTTCGATGGCCCGCCGAGCCCACCTCCAGCGGAGAGGACGAGAGACTACGGAGATGTCATCGATGCGTGGGGAGCGCAGAAGCTAGAATTCGAGCGCGAGCGACGATCACGGAGGCGCCGCGCCAGCGAACACGTGTTCGCTGAGGCCAGCGTCGATGAGTCGACGGCCGGGAACGCAGATCGCGCTCCGCCGGACGGTTGATGCTATAAAATGCTCCCGAAACGGGAGTGATGAGCCTCGAGCCAGGTACGAAGCTAGCCCACTACGACATCGTCGAACCGATCGGTGCCGGAGGTATGGGAGCCGTCTATCGCGCGCGCGATACAAAGCTCGACCGTGACGTGGCGATCAAAGTTCTGCCCGAGGAGCTCTCGCGCGACCCCGAGCGCCTCGCTAGGTTCGAGCGGGAAGCAAAGCTCCTGGCGTCGCTAAGCTAAATCATCCGGGAATCGCAACGCTGCACGGGTTCGAGAAAGTCGACCAGCAAGTGTTTCTCGTCATGGAGCTCGTCGAGGGCGAGACGCTGGCCGATCGCATCGCCACCGGCGGGCCGATGCCTCTGGACGAGACGATCGAGATCTTTCGTCAAATCGCTGAGGCCCTCGAGGCTGCGCACGAAAAAGGCATTGTCCATCGAGACCTCAAGCCGGCCAACATCATGATTACGCCGGAGGGGCGGGTCAAGGTCCTCGACTTCGGTTTGGCGAAGGCGCTCGTTCCGGAAAAGGAGTTGGTTTCAGACGCGTCTCAATCGCCGACATTGACGAAAGGCACGGCTCTCGGCGTCATCATGGGGACGGCTTCGTATATGAGCCCGGAACACGCGCGCGGAAAGAGCGTCGACCGTCGGGCGGACGTGTGGGCGTTCGGATGCTGCCTCTACGAAGCGCTCACGGGTAAGAAGGTCTTCGAGGGCGAGACGGTCACCGATACACTCGCCGCCGTGGTGCAGAACGAGCCGGAGTGGGAGCGGCTTTCAGGTGACGATGACCTTCAGGTAAGGCCGCCACATATCAGAGCAAATGAACTCAAGCGCGCCACTTCGTTGCTTACGGAACCAGCGAAAGAACTTTAGCAGGGTTTTAACTCGACGCTCGTCGCCCAACCACAAAAGCCGCTTGCGGTGCTCGTCAATCTGATAGACCACCGTAAGGTATTGGTGGCCTTTGTGCCATAGGATTTCGTCGATGCCAATGGCCTTGATGTCGTCGAGATCCATATATTCGCGGCCCCACGCAACGGCCATCTCGACTGAGCGGAACGCGTTTTCCCAGCTGGTATGGAAGGAGCGGGCAACCTCTGTCCAGCTCATCCGTTTTGCCCACGTCGCCAAGAACCAAGCATAGTACTGGGTGAGCCGACGTTCGTCCGCAAGCGACCGGTGCAAGCGGAGTCCAGTCAAACCACTTCGACGCCCCCGCCATCGCCGCCATCAACCCCTCCGCCCGTGGAGCCGCCGAAGAGCTCTCCACCCATCCTGCAGCCCGCAACTCCGGAGGTGTACAACTTTCGCTTCTCGGCGACACGGGATTTCAAAGACAAGTTCGAGCGGCTGGCCGAGGTCGTGGGCGTTGCGAACGCTCAAAAGAACATGGCCGAGATCTTGGAAAAAGCGCTCGACATCGCGCTCGACAAAAAGGACCCGAAAAAGAAGCTCGAGCGGCGGAGGAAGAGGCAGGAGAAAGCCTCTAAGCCATCTCGTTCTGAACGAGATGGCGAAAAAGACGAGCACGCCGAGAGTCGCTACGTCGCTTCGGAGGTTTCCGCGCGGGTTCACGAACGTGATGGCTACCAGTGTTTGTATTCGTCCGGCAGAAAATTCGTGAAAGGGGCAAATCCCGGTCCCCGTGACGCCCCGTGGAATCAGCTCACAACCCGCCGCCGCTCCCGGACGCGCTCTAGCGTTTTCCACGATCGCTGGCAGCCTCCATGGGCCATACGTGCTCGCAACGTCCGCGAGCGCCAGGTCTGATGAACGGGCGATCGCAAACGGTTTCTACCCACAAATTTTGCCGAAGACCCGATTTTTTTCACCGCAACTCGATCTCCGCAACGATCTCGTGCAGTAGAAACGCAAACTCGAGCGCGAGCTCGATGGTTATCCCTCGAGGTTGATCGTCGTAGCTCGGAAAAAATGTCTCCAATGCCAAACAGCGTCGTCCCGTTGCGCCTGCACGATGGGATTGAAACATCGTCCCACGCGCTCGCGATGGACGGACTCCCCCGTCGCTTGATAGAGCGCGGCCGACGCCCACGCGATCTTGTCGTTGGCCCAGTGCTCCCACCGATCCTCGTGACACCGGTCGAATACGTCGATATAGCCGAACGCGCCATCCAGGAAATCCCGCCTGCCCGTCGCGCGGTGAAGGAGAGCGAGAATGCGCGCTGCGAATCCGAAATACCAATACGCTTGCTTCGGCTCTTCGAAGCGCACGATGCTGACGTAGGCTTGCTCGTCGGGAAATTCGGTGATGGCGGATCCGTCCGAGCGGAAGCGACAGTGAAACGCCTCCGCGCGGCCTTGCTCTTCAAGCGTACGAAGCAGAAACTCTCCCGCTCGAAGAGCCGCGGTCCATCGCCCCGAATAAATCATGCCGAGCGCTCCCGCACAAGTAGAGCCCATGTCGACGGCGTCCGGCACAGGACGAAAGCCGGATTCCGGATCGGCCGCCGTGAGAAACCCGCCCGTCGCTTCGTCCTGGAAACGCTCGAGAAACCCGCCGCCCGCTCGGTTAGATCAAAGCGCCCGAGACGTCCGAGGCCCCAAACGAGCCAGCCGTTGATGTAGTTCCACTGCATCGAAGGCTGAATGATGCCGCCTTTCGCGTTCTGATAGCGAAAGTCCCCGTCGTCAGCCAATGCGTTTTTCGCGAGCCAATTCGCCATCCGCTGGGCTTCGACGGAGCGGTCCGTTACCGCCAAAAGGTTCGGAGCGTGGTAGTAAGCAATAAGGTCGAGCTCGTCCCGAATGGTCCCATCCGGCTCGAGCGTCGAGACGAACCAATCCGTGACCCGCTTCGTGCAAGCGCGGCAGGCCTCGATATCCGGTTCAGTCATGCATCAGCCTCGCTGCGTTTCCTCCGAGTATCTTCTGCTCGACCTCCGACGGAAGATTCCATTTCTTTATCTTGCGAATGTTGTAGTCGATCCAACGCAGATTCGCGAACCCGCCATCGGAGCCGAAGAGTATCTTGTCCGGACCAACGACGTCGAGAGCCCGCCGCAGCGACAACAAAGTGGTTGCGCAAGTTTGTAGATACACGTTCTCGTAGCGGCGCGCCGTCTGGGCAGCCGTCACCGCCAAATCCTTGAGCCCGCCATGCCCCAAAATCATCGTGCATCCGGGATAGCGCTCCGCCAACCATCCGATTTGGAGCGAGCTCGTAAACGGCGGCGTTCCATCGTGAAAGAGCACAGGAAGCCGGTGTCGCTGGGCGGTCTCGAAGAGCGGCTCGAGACAGGGGTCGGTGCAAGACACCGGCTGAAGCCAGCCATGAAGCTTCAATCCGCGCAAGCCGAGCTCGCTCACGGCCCGCTCGAGCTCGCGCGCGGCTTCCTCCCCGCTCCGAGGATTCACCGTCGTGAGTCCCAAGAAACGCTTTCCGAACCGCTCTTGAAACTCCGCCATGCGATCGTTGGCGCGTCGATGGTAGTCCGTCTGGTTCAAAACGAGAGCATCTCCCGAAGAGAACCACGCCTGCTCGACACCGTAGCGCGCGAACCCGTCCATGACCTCCTCAGGCTCGATCGGTGACAACGACGCATAGGGCTCGAGCATGATGTGCGCGTGCGCGTCGACGATGGTCATTGCCAGTGCCACAGCTCGCGCGCGTTCTCGCCCAGAATTTTCGCGCGCGCCTCGTCGCTCATCTCGATCATCGCCATTTTTTCGAGCTCCAAAGACAGGTCGCTCTCCGGATAGTCCGACCCGAACAGGATGCGGTGGGCGCCGACACGTTCGATCGCCTTACTAATGTTCATGATGTCGATGAGCGAGGTCTCGAGATAGATGTTGTCCGCTTGAAGGGCCGCGGGCACGGCATCGTACCAAAAGTCGGTATAGCCCATATGCCCCATAACCATCGTAACTTCGGGAAAGGTACGCGCGAGCTCGGCGAGCTGAAAGGGCTCGGCGGTGATCGGCGTGCCCGTGTGAGCCTAGAGCGGGACGCTACGCTCGCCGCAAGTGGCCACGAGCGGGTGCACGATCGGATCGCTGAGAACAAACCCCTGCAAGTGGCTGTTGAGCTTCAGACCACAAAGCCCCGCGTCGAGGCTGCGCTCGAGCTCCTCCACCGCCTTCTCCTGAAACCACGGGTTGACGGCGGCGAGACCGGAAAAGCGATCGGGATGGGCCTGCACCGCGCGGAGCACGTCGTTATTTCCCGCTCGGTTCTCGACGGCGATGAACTGGTCCACACTGCAAAGGACAGCGCGGTCGACCCCCGCGACATCCATCTCCCGCAAGAGCTCGTCCGCGGTGACACTTTTGCGAACACCCTCTCCGATGTGACAATGGCTGTCGATAATGGTCATGACGCCCGAGCAGTTAAGCCGACCTGAAGGCTCCCGTCAAGACGTGCCTTCAAAAAAGGATAGAACGATGACAATTCCCTACCTCACCTGCATGCGACGCCACCGTCACCTTGCGATTCACCTCACGCTCACCGCAGCCCTGCTGTCATGTACGACAACAGCACCACCGGAGGATTCCGAGGCCTCGGAGGAACGCCCCCCTAACATCGTCATCATCTTCACCGATGACCAAGGGTACGGCGACCTCGGCTCTTTCGGGTCGGAAACAATCCAGTCGCCGCGGCTGGACCAGCTGGCCAACGAGGGCACGCGCTTTACCAGTTTCTATGTCCAGGTGGTGTGCGGGCCGTCGCGCTCGGCTCTTCTGACGGGTCGACATCCGATACGCAGCTGGGGCTGGAACATGCCGGCCAGTGAGGTCACGATAGCGGAACAACTCAAGACCGTCGGCTACGCCACCGGCGCTGTCGGCAAGTGGGATGTCTCGAACCGGGCGGCGGTCCTTGACCGAATGCCGAACGCTCAGGGGTTCGACTATTACTGGGGCCCACTGGGCGCCAACGACAACGGAACGGTCGCCTTCTACCACAACAATGCGGCGGACGGCGAGACCGACGACATGGCGAGCCTCACGCGAATCTACACGGACAAGGCCATCGACTTCGTCGAACAAAACAAAGACCGTCCGTTCCTGCTGTACCTTGCACACACGATGGTGCATTCCATCATTGATGCCTCGCCCGAGTTCAAAGGCAAATCCGGAAGTAGCCTCTACGACGATACGATCCAGGAGCTGGACTACCACACGGGCCGCCTGCTCGATGCCATCGACGAGCTCGGTTTGCGCGACAACACGATCGTGATCTTCGCGTCCGACAACGGCGCGTGGAACAACATGCAGGAGCGATTGCGAGAAAATCACAATGGCGCCGTGGCCTGGGGGTCGTCGGGCCCTCTTCGCTCGGGCAAAGGCTCGACCTACGAGGGCGGTATTCGGGTTCCAGCCATCGTGCGCTGGCCGGGGCACGTGCCCGCGGGCCGGGTGAGCGACGCCATCTTCGCTTCGATCGACTTCATGCCGACCCTGGCCACGCTGACCGGGTACGAAACGCCCGATGACCGCGTGATCGACGGTGTGGATCAAACAGAGCTACTGCTGGGAAGAAGCGAGACCGGCGCCCGCGACCATTACCACTACTTCGTCCAGAACGAGTTACAAGCCGTTCGGAGCGGTAAATGGAAGCTGCGCTTGCCAAATCTCGAGAAGTTTTACGGATACGTTGACGACCGTGGCACGGACGGCGTCGAGCTCTACGACTTGTCGGTCGACATCGGCGAGAAAACCAATCTCGCCGATGCTGAACCGGATGTGGTGTCCGCATTGATGGAGGTGGCCAAGGCGTTCGAGCTCCCCGAGGAACTTGGGCCTACCGGAATTTATCTAGAAGACGAATAGAAGTAGTAAATTCCGAGTCGCTGCGATTGACGGTAACTCCTCACCATGCCCCACTCGAGCACGCTGGACAGGCGCCTCTTCCTCGACGGCCAATCACTCAGCGAAAACGTCGCGACCGCTGTTGGAACGTGGCCCCGAAAAATCCTCGTACTATTTCCCGCGCCAAATCCACTCACTGACGAAAGGACAGCGACGGCGACACTTTTGCCAATACCCGCTCCGAGGTGACAATGGCTATCCATAATGATGGTCATGACGCCTAAGCAATCAAGCCGACCCAAAGGCGCCCGTCAAGAATGAACCTGCAGCCGATCGACTGGGCGATCCTCGCGGCCCTCTTCGCGCTTCCGCTCGCTGCGGCCTGGCTCTCGCGCAAATACATCAAAGGCGTGGCCGATTTCCTCGTGGCCGGACGCAGCGTCGGCCGCTATCTGGGACTGGGGTCGGACTCGATGCAGGCTATGGGCGCGGTCACGATCCTGGCCTACTGGCAAATGAACTACAAAGCCGGGTTCGCCGGACAGTGGTGGTACTTGCTGACGCCGATGGCCGGAATCCTCGTGGCGCTGACGGGCTGGGGCATCTACCGCTTCCGTGAGACGCGCGCGATGACGCTGGGACAGCTCGTCGGCATGCGCTATGGAGAGCGGGCGCGCATCTTTTTTGGCGCCATCGCTTATCTAGCCGGCGTCGTGAACATGGGCATTTTCCCCGCCGTAGGTGCGGGCTTTTTCGTCTATTACTGCGGGCTTCCGGAAGTGCTTCCGCTGGGGTCGGTGGAATTGCCGACGACGCTTCTCGTGATGCTCATCTTCGTTGGAGCTGCGGTCCTGCTCTGTTTGTGGGGAGGACAGGTCGCTCTCATGGTGACGGATTTTCTTCAAAGCCTGTTCGTGAACGCGATGCTCGTCGGCATCGCTGTTGTCGTCTTTCGCATGTTCACGTGGGAACAGTTTGCCGACGCCTATCAGAGTGCGCCCAACGGAGAGGCTCTGTTGAACCCTTTCCACGCGGAAGGTGTCAGCGAGTTCGATCAGAAGTTCTTTTTCATCTTCGTTTACTACTGGATGATCTATAGCGTGCTCTCCTGGTCCCCGAACTCGATGCTCGTGAGCTCGGCGCGCGACGCGCATGAAGGTCGCATGATGCGGGTGATGCTGCACGTGCGCAATCTCGCGATGATGGGGCTCGGGCTGTTTCTCCTTCCGTTGGCCGCTTTCGTGCTGATGCATCATCCCGACTTCGCAAGCGAGGCCGCGATGGTGACGACTGCTATCGGGAACATCGCGAACGAACAAGTGCAGAGCCAGATGCTCACGCCCGCCGCCGTGGCGCAGATCCTTCCAGCTGGGCTCTTGGGTGCTTTTGCCGGGGTGGTTCTGTTCTCGTTCATCACCACCCACGATACCTATCTATTGTCTTGGGGTAGCCTCCTCATCCAGGACGTAATTATTCCTCTACGCGGCAAGCCGCTTTCGCCGGAGCAGCATTTGAGGTGGTTGCGGATTTTGGTGCTCTTCGTCGCGGCTTTCATCATCGCATTCAGCCTCATGTTCATTCAGGTGGACAACATCTTCATGTTCATGGACATCAGCGCTTCGCTCTACACGGGCGCTGCCGGCGTCGTGCTCCTCGGCGCGCTTTACTGGAGACGCGGCACGAGAACGGCGGCGTGGGTGACGATGATCGTGGGCCTAGGCCTTTCGATCGTCGGGTTCGTCTATCGAAGCCTCGACCCGTCCTTTCTGGACGGACGCATCATGGCTTTCTGGGTGAGCGTCGTGTGTATCGTTCTCTACGTCGTGGTCTCGCTCCTAGGGAAGGACCCTGGCTTCGACCTCGACGCGTTACTGCACCGGGCCCCGGGAACGAAGCGGCGCCCGTGGCGCCTCGGACCCGAAGTTCGCAGGGGCGATCGCGTCCTCATCCCAGCGATTTACGTGCTCGTCGGACTCTTTCTGCTGCTGCATCTCGCGATCGGCGCTTACAACTGGCGCTACGACATCCCGGTGGAAAGCTGGATATCGTTCTGGCCGATCTATCTCTACGTGATGTTCGGCCTCGGGGCGCTGTTTCTCATATGGATCACGATAGGAGGGTTTCGAGACCTGTTTCGGCTCTTCCGAAACCTGCGGGTCGAAGTCGTCGACGAGCTGGACGACGGCCGGTAACTCGGAAAGTTCCCGGGCTCAGAAAAACTCCGCGGTCGAATGCACGACAAAGTATCACGCTCACTTCCCGAGGTCGGCGAGCAGCGTTGACTTACGCTCTTCCAGAGCAGTGCTCTGCGTCTTCAACCGCCTCAACTCCCGCTTGATGCTGGCAAGCTCCGTCTTCGTTTGCTGGTTTTTCAGGTAATCACCCCCGTGTTTCTTCGTGACCACCGCTTCGACCTCACTTCGAATCAATCGGAGAAAGGGATTCCCGTGGATCGAGTTCCAGCGATATTGAAGCTTCCCCGCCTCGATGGCCTGCCCGATCTCGTCCTGCGTGAGGCCGTACTCTTTGCGCGCCGTCTTGTCGCTGAGTGTCGCGCCCTTGCGCTGCCACTCGGAGCTCAGGTCGTCCATCGGTCTCCTCCTGACGCCATTATATCCGTCCCATGCCGCGAGCTTGCACCGTCGCCTCGGTGGGTCTCACTGCAGTGGACGCACGCCCATCACAAACGAGACGGCAAGATAGCGCATCCAAGGTTTCGCGGCTAGGTCGTCCCAGGTCATACCGGGCGGCAGTCTCGATAAGGCGTGGCGCGCCA
>SMYC01000205.1 GCA_004356105.1 Acidobacteriota bacterium
CGCCCAGATGGGCACGGGGCGCGTCATTGGCTCGGCCGAAGACACCAGTGGGCAGCCCATCGAAGGGGCGGTCATCACCGCGACTGGCGCAGATGGCAAAACGTTGGAAGCCACGAGCGGAAGCGACGGGAAATGGGCGATCCTTGGCTTCCGCTCTGGTATGTGGGATTTCAGCGTCGTCGCGGACGGATATGTCGCGCAGGCCTATAAGCAACAGATCAAGGGATCCGGCCGCAACCCGCCGATGTTCTTCGTGCTCGAGCCGGTCCGGGAAACACGAAGCAGCGGCTCGATGCTCGGCGAAGTCAACGAGATGGTCGAGAACGGTCAATATGCCGAAGCGCTGGTGAAATACGAAGAGTTTCTCGCCGCCGAGCCAATGAGTTATCAGATCCACTACAACATCGGGACCGTCTATCTCAAGATGGAGGAGTTCGAGAAGGCCATCGCGTCGTATGAAAAAGTACTTGACGAAGAGCCCATGCATGCCGGCTCGCTCATTGCGATCGGCGACGTCAAGGTCCAACAGCAAGAGTTCGACGAAGCCGTCGTCTATTTCGAGAAAGCTATCGACCAGACGGACGACGAGATGGTCCCGTTCAATGTCGCCGAGATCTATTTCAGCCGCGGAGAGACCGACAAGGCGATTGAGCTCTACACGCTCGCCGCCGAGCGCAAACCCGACTGGCAAGATCCCCTGCTCAAGCTCGCCTACGCTCATTTGAACAAAGGTGACATGGACGCCGCGAAGACTTCGCTCGAGGCCTGCATCGCTCTCGCGCCAGACACAGTCGAGGGACAAACCGCGGCGCAGATGCTCCAGTCGCCGGCTTTCGCAAACTAGCGTTTCGTCAAGGGTAGTAGATAGCGTCCTCGCCTAGATCGGCGGCGAGAGTGGTGGCGAGCTCGACGAGCAAATCGCGGCGCGCAAGGACCGCTTTTATCTCGATGTTCGCGAGCCAAGCACCGAGCTTGGCTTTCAAGGTCGGCGCGTCGAGCGCTTTAAGGCTCTCGAGGGCAGAGCGCGAGAATCGGCGCAGACCGCTCTTGTCAGCCAGTGAATGGAAGTGGCGGAAGCTTCGCGAGTTGTCGATGCAATAGACGCGGAAGCTAGGATCGTAGATAACGTTGCGGATGTTATGCGCGTCGTCGTTGTAGGTGAGCTGCTGGAGCAAGCGTAGCTTGTACTGCTGGTTGCTCCAAGTGACGTAGTCGTCCGTTTCGAGATTTTTTTCCCGCCGGTCGAGCTCCGTGAAAGCGCCTTCGACCCAAAGCTGCAGGGAGCCTCTCTTGCCGTCGATCTCGCGCTCGACCGTCGGCGGAACGAGATCGAGGCCGAGCAACTTGTCGAGCTCATAGGCCGCGATTTCGTATTTGTAGGAATCCTTGAAGGCTGTCTGGAACCCACCATTGCGGCCTCTCACAACGCCGTGACGGATTTCATCGATGCTCTTGAAAACGGCATGGTGGGTCCGCTCTCCATCGCTCAGCGTGACCTTCATCGGCTTGGTGATGCCGACGCCGATGGGCTTCATGCCGACGATCCGCGCCTCGCGCAGAAAAGCTTCGGCCTCGTCGCCCGTCAACGGGAGCCCATAGCCTCCTTCGAGCATCATCGGAACGAGGCTCACAATCGCCGCCAGCGTCAGACGCACCAAAAGCATAGAAATTTCACCTCCACTTGAATTTTTCGGCTTTCGCGCCATGCCTAGCAATGGCGCTCGTAAGGGAATACGAAGTTGTGAAAAAGAAGTTCCCACACCGCAGCCAAGTTATTAATAATAAAATACTTAAACTCTCTTAGGCTCTAACCCGCGAAAAGCGAGGATTTTGTTCGCGTTTTAGATCTAGAGCAAGAAAATCTCACCGCAGAGGCGCAGAGTGCGCAGAGAAGAAAAGGGATCCCTCTAGCCTTGGATTCAACGAAATCCCGAATTTTCCTCTGCGCCCTCTGCGCCTCTGCGGTTCAAACGCTTTCAGGTTTACCTGGCTAGAGGCTTAGCCTCTCTGTCAATACGGCGAAGCCCTTGTGCTCACTGCCCGAAGTGCAAAAAGCAAGGAGAGGTGGAGATAGGAGGAGAGGTGGGGATAAAGACAGAACAGATCACTATCCCCATATCCCCGTTTTTGTCCCCACATCCCCTTGCTTTTTTCAGCCCCGAACTCAAAGGATGGACCGGGAGGCTCAGCCCGAAAGAAACTGTTCGAGGATCTTTCTGAGCTCGGGCTCGATGGTCTTCGGCTTCATGCTGTCGAGATCCACGAGGACCGTGCTGATGTCCGCGTGGAAGCACTTGACGCCGTCGCGCTTGCGGCGGATGTCGTAGCCGAGCTTCATGGAGGAGCGTCCAATCTCCTTAACCGTGAGCTCTACGATGGCGATGTCTCCGTAGGCCAGGGGTGCATGGAACTCGCTCACGATCGCCACGGTCGGAAACCCGAGACGCTTTTCGCACACGAGCTCGGGGTAAGAGACCGGAGCAGCGGTGTCGAAAAAGTCCTCGAACGCGGCGTGACACAAGTGAAAAAACTGCGGATAGTAGACGATACCCGCTCCGTCGACGTCGTCGAAACGGATCTTCTGAACGCTCGTAAACGCCATCAGCGAAGAAACAATGTCACTTCTTCTCGGCTGGGGCGTTCAGAGAAGCGAGCCGCTCGCGCACGCTGGGTTGTTCGCTATCGAGCTGGATCGATCTCTCGAAAGCTTCGCGCGCCTTGTCACGCTGGCCGAGGCGCTCGTAGCTGTCGCCGAGAGCGTTCCACAGCGCAGCGTCGGGCGGACGGATGTCGCGCGCTCGGCTCAGATAGGTGGCCGCGGTCTCGTAATTCCCTTTCAGGTAATGGGCGAGGCCGAGCCCAGCCACAACCTCGAACTGGTCCGGGAAAGGCTCCTCGAGCGGCTCGAGAAGAGCGAGCGCATCGTCAGGATGGTTTTCCTTCAAATGCACGTTGGCCAGCATCCATCGAGGCGGCACGAGCCGGTCATTGCCGGATGCGAGGGCCTCTTCGAAAGCCACTTTGGCGTTTGCAACATCGCCGAGCTTCCACAGCTGCTCGCCGCGCATGAAGCTCAGAAGGCCCGGGATGCGGGTGTTCAGCCCGCGGCGATAGACAAAGCCCGGACGGTTGGCGACCGAGCGCGGAGAGACCGTCATCTCGGCCGTCTCGGTCGACAGGGTCTCCCCCGAGGGCGAGATGAGACGAGCCACGATCGGAAAGGTGCCGCCGACCATGTTCTCGAGCTTGAGGTGATCCACCACGACGCCATTGGTCGTTACCGAACTTTCCAACGACTTCAACAACTCGCCGCCATCCCAGAGCTCGAAGACGACTTTGTGATCCGGCGTCGCTCCGAAGGCCTGCGTCACTAGATGGACAGTGTCTCCGAGGACGAAGAGGTTGTCCGCCGCCGGCTGCAGGCGCAGTTTCCCAACTTGGTAGGTTCGCACGAGCGTGTCGTCCAACGTGCCGCCGACGAGGCTGGAATCGAAGGCGAGGATGATATCGGTCAGCGCAGGCGCTTCTTTCGTGAATCGCGGGATGTGAATTTTCGCTTCCGCCACCGTGTATTGGCTGACGACGCGATTTCTCACGATCACGGTAACGTCGAAGTCTCCCGGAACGAGCGGAAAATCGTCTTGGTAGGCAAAAGGACGGCTACCGAGCTCTCGCATCTGCGTGGGCGTGAGCTCGATATAGGCCTCTTTGTCGGTCGCGACCACGAGCGTCCCGTCCGCGCTGATGGCCTCGATGGAAAGGTCCAGAGTCGTGTAGAACTTCGATTGTTGCTCGTCGGTCTCGAGCGTAAAGTTCTGGGGATCGATCTCGATACTATAATGAACGAGCGCCATCCCCGAAGAATCCGCGAGCACCGAGAAGACACTCCTCGACGGCACGTAGTTGAACGAATATTCCGCCGAAACACGATTGCCATACCTCATCCACGCATCGGCGTAATCGGTCCGGATCGCTCGCCGGGGAGACTCTTCGATCCGCGCCATCATTAACTGGCTTCCCATGGACGGGCGAGCTGTGCGGAAATCGCCAGGCTCGCTCGGGTCGAGCGACAACGACGCTTGCGCGAGCTCCGCCGAGACCTGTCGAAGCGCCTGAAACGCCGCGCGCTGGTCCGAGTCCCCAGGCGTAAAACCCGACGCGTTCAAAAGAGCTTGCGGCCCATCTATCATGGGGCTGTAAAGCCTGTACTCACCGAAATCGTTCCGTTTGAAAAACAGCAGATAGAAGAACGCCGGCGTTCCCGAGCCGGGCTTTCCTTGAAAGAACCAGAGGTGCGCCGATACGAGCTCCGAATAGCCGTCGAACCGCATAATGCTTTGAGGCTCACCGAGAATGATGTAGTAGCGTCCCCGGTCGGTGCGCCATCCGTCTCGAAACGTTTCCCTACCGAGATGGCTGTTGGCATATTCGAGCCGGCGATAATGCTCGATCTTGAACTCGTTCTCGGGGGTCGCGAGATTGGGATCTCTTTTTCTCCAGAAGGCCTCGATGAAACGGTCGCGCTCTTCGAGCGCGTCGAGCATCAAGAACACTTCTCGTTCCCGTTCGGTGATGATGTAAATGACGTCGCGCTCGATCCAGAGCTTGTGCTCGGGGGGTAGCTTGTCGATGCGCTCATCGGCGGAAGCGAGCGGCGCCAAGACCGCGAGCGTTAAAAGCGTGAGAAGATACCTCATCACGAAAGCGCTTCCTGTCAGCGCGTGGGCGAGGGCTCTTTCCTCTCCAAGCTGATGTTATAGCGTTTGATCATCTCGTTGAGGGTTGTCGGCTTCAAACCGAGCAAGTGCGCTGCTCTTTTCTGAACCCCGCCCGAAGTCTCGAGGCTCGATTCGATCAGCCTCTTCTCGAAGCCAGTGATAACATCACGAAAGGAGATGCCGTCTTCCGGCACGACGATTCGAGGCAAGCGAAACTCCGAGCCAGAGCTGACGTGATCGGGAATGAGACCGCGGCCGATGAGCGGGCCGGAAGCGAGCACCACCGAGCGCTCGATAACGTTCTCGAGCTCGCGCACGTTCCCAGGCCAATCATATTCGAGGAGTGACTGGATGGCCTCGGGAGAAAGGCGCAGCTCAGCACGCCCGTTCTCGGCGCCATATTTCTTGAGAAAGTGCTGGGCGAGAAGAGATACGTCTTCTCTTCTCTGCCGGAGCGGGGGCAAGAAAACGTTGATGACGTTCAGCCGATAATAGAGGTCTTCGCGGAAGTTCCCCTCTTCGACGAGGAGTCTGAGATCACTATTGGTGGCCGCGATGATCCGCACGTCTACCCGAATATTGTCAATCCCCCCGAGCCGCATGAACTCTTTTTCTTGAATGACACGCAGCAGCTTGGCTTGAGTCTCGACGGGGATCGTTCCAATCTCGTCGAGAAAAATACTCCCGCCATCGGCGATCTCGAAAAGACCTTTCTTGGGGCTGACCGCACCGGTAAAGGCGCCTTTTACGTGGCCGAAGAGGTTGCTCTCCAACAAGTCCGGAGGAAGGCTCCCGGAGTTGACGGTCACGAAAGGCTTCGTTTTCCGGTTGCTGTGATTGTGGATCGCCTTCGCAACGAGCTCTTTCCCCGTCCCGCTCTCGCCCGTAATCAACACCGTGCTCTTCGAAGGCGCCACTTGTCGGATGAGCGCATAAACCTCCTGCATACGCGGAGACTTGCCGACGAGAACGTCGAAGCGCTGCCGGTCGCTCAAAGCGGCTTTCAACGTGCGGTTCTCGTCGACGAGGCGCCGTTGCCTCATGCCGTTCGCGACGATCACGCGCACTTCGTCGTTCTTGAACGGCTTCGTCACGTAGTCGAAGGCACCCCGTTTCATCGCTTCGATGGCGGTCTCGACCGAGGCGAAAGCGGTGATCATGATCGCGACGAGCTCGGAGTCGACGCGCTTGAGCTCATCCAGAACGTCGATTCCGGACTGGTCAGGGAGCATGACGTCAACGATGGCCAAGTCGATCGGCTCGCTGGACGCGATGGCGATACCGTCCTCACCTGTCGCTGCGAGCTTGACGCGGTAGCCCTCCGACGAGAGAAGCGATTCGAGAATCTCCCGCATCACCTCTTCGTCGTCGATAACGAGAACAGTTCCCTTTTCAGTCATAACAAGAACCCATTGTGGCGCGAATCATTCGCAAGTCCAAGACGTTCAAAACACTTCTCGAATCGAAGACTGATACGTTCACTCTCCTCATGCGGCTGGGGGCGGACGCACCATGCTGTCAGAGAGTCTGCTGGGCCCGCTGTATGGTGCTGTCTTCGTCCGCGGCGTCAGAAGCCTTCATGAGACGTACCAGGAAGCTCGTGCCCTTGCCAAGCGAGCTTTCGACATTGATGTGACCGGAATGCTCCTGAATGATCCCGTATGTGATCGAAAGCCCCAACCCAGTACCACTCGAGCCCGCTCGTTTCGTCGTAAAGAACGGATCGTAGATACGTTTGACATCCTCGGTGCCGATGCCGTGCCCGGTATCCGCCACGGTCGCAACGACCTCGTCACCACGCATCGCGGTCTTCATCGTTAGCCAGCCCCCTGACGGCATCGCATCCTGGGCATTGAGGATGAGATTCAAGAAGACTTGCTGCAATTTGTTCTCGTCTCCCATGACTCGGGGGAGAACTTCCGCGAGCTCGAGTCGAACTTTGATACGCGAGCGCGTCAGCTGGTGCTCGAGTAGCGACAAGACGTCGCGGATGACATCGTTGAGCTGAACCGCGACAAAGCCCGAGCGGCCTTGCCGGGCAAAATTCAGGAGGTTGTTGACGATCTTGGAAGCGCGCTCGGTTTGGCGCTCGATCTTCTCGAGAAGCTTCGATTTCGGATCGTCCTCACTGGTCTGGTCTCGGAGCATTTGGGTGAAGCTGCTGATCCCGGTCAAAGGCGTGTTGACTTCGTGCGCGACGCCGGCGGCGAGAAGCCCGAGGGAAGCCATCTTCTCCCGGAGCCTGAGCTGCGTTTCCATCTCCACATGTGCGGTCACGTCTTCGAAAATGACGATTGTGCCTTCGGGAGCTTCCTTGTCGGTGAGAAAGGGCGCGACTTGAAGCTTTACGACTTTTTCCTCGTCGCGAAGATTCGTCAAGTTCAGGCGCGAGATCCCGGCGGTTTCGCCCCGGCTCCACCACCCCTCGCCCATCGAGGCTTCGAGGGTCTCACATAGTGAGAGCGGAAACAGCTCTCCGAAGGAGCGTCCCATCGCTTCTTGACGCGTCAAACCGTAGAGCCCTTCGAGCGCTCGGTTGAAGCGCACCACCCGACCCTCGAGATCGAGCACCAAAATGCCGGCTTCTAGCGACTCGATGGTGTGCTCGCTGTGCTCTTTGAGCGCTTCGAACTCCTTTGCCTTGCGCTCGAGAGATTGGTACAGCCGAGCATTTTCGAGCGCGGTCGCGGCCTGCCCCGAGAGCATCGTGAGCAAATCCATGTCCTCGCTCGATAACGCACTTTGATCCCAGCGCCTCCCCAACAAGATGACGCCTACAACTTTGTCATGCGAGCGGCACGGGATGGCGTATTGCAGGTTATCGATGGCGAGCCCGTCGCCCGCTTCACCTTTGGCGAAGTTCCTGACGGGGTCCCAGTCGAACTCCCCGTAATAAACGGCCTCTCCCGAAGCGAGCCGATTATAGAGGGGCGAATCGTCGGCAACCTGGACGCTCTTCCACTCATCGTCGGTGAGACCGTGGCCTGCTTGTACGCGCAGCGCACGACCAGACGGGACGAGGAGCGCGACTTTCTCGACTTCGAACGTGTCGCCGATCCGCTCGACGAGGCGCGAAGACAAACGATCGAGGTCGAGATGCGCGTTCAAGTCCCGTGAAAAAGCGAGAAGCGCGCGGCGGTAGTCGTAACGCTCGCGGTAGAACAACCGGTCGATGGCGTTTTGGATACGGCTCTTGATGGGCGTAAAGAGCAGTACCACGACGATCGCGGATAAGAGCGCGAGAATCGTGCTGTGCTCGTCGCCCACCATGTAGTTCGCGCTGGCCAAGAAGATCGCGAGGTAGAGACCACCGATGACCGCCGTCGCCAGCGTCAAGACCATCCCGCGCTTGAACAGCACCTCCACGTCCATCAAGCGGTACTTGACGATCGCATAGGCAAAAGAGAGCGGGATGAACGCGAGCGGTACGACGGAAAGCTCCATCGTCAGCGTCGGAGTGACCCCGACCAAGTAGGGCACGGCATAAAACAGCGCGAAAGGCAGCGAGCCGAATCCCGTGCCCCAGACGATCCACTTGGTCTGTTTCTTGACAGTGATGCTGCGCGAGCGCCGATACGAGCTCACGAAGGCCGCGAAGGCCAAAAGCGACATGACCGAACCGAAAGCGGGGATGATCCGATTCAGGAAGCTGTTCGTTCCCACGAAGAGTTGAACGCCCCACGAGAAGCTCGAGAAAAAAGCGATCTCGGCGGTCAGGCTCGCATAGAGCAGGACCACCGAAGGGAGATAAAGCGCCCACAGAACCGACGGACGCCTCTCGACCATCGCTTGCTTGGTCGGAAAGCAGAGGGCGAAGTGCAAGAAGATTGGCGGGAAGAACAATAGTCCCACGCGGTCGATCCAGAAAAACCCCGTGTCCCAACCATCGAGTGCCCCGGTAAACGAAAAGCCGTAGCCGAGAAACCAGAACAAGCAGAGCAAGTAGAAGTGGGCCGTCGCCGCGACGCCGCGGCGGCGCACGTAGACGAAGGTCCCGACGCCGAGCGAGAAAATACCCACGGCCGCGAGAAAAAAGTAAGCGGGAACGTTGCCCTTCGGGAGTGGAGCTACGATCAGAGCAAGCGCCTGTCGCTCTTCCTCGCGGATGATCTGATAGGCGAGCTCCTCACCGTCGCGCGAAGCGTCGAGCGTCCGGCGCACGTCTGACGCCGCCGCCACAGGCTCGTTCGCAAGCAGCACGAGGACGTCACCGACACGAAGCCCGGCCCGCGACCCCGGGCTGTCGGGATCGATATGTTTCGCATAGACGCGGCCTAGCTGGTCGTCCCAAAAGACGCCATCATCGAGACTCTGGAAGCGGGACTTGAGCTGGATGTTGTGTATCGAGAGCGCGAGCAAAACCGCGCTCGTCAGCAAGACGAGCGGAATCTTCCACGATCCAGAATCACGCTGCGCCACGTAGGCTATCCACCTCTCGAAACGGTTATTCGTACGCTAATCTACTTCTTGGTAGCAAGTTCTATACCGGGTCTCCCCCAACTGCCGATGATCTAAATCACTCAATTAGAACAAGTTAACTTTCCCGGGAAGGCAAACTTTAGCTCTGGATCCATAATAATGGATAAACAATCCAGAAATAAGGATCGCGAGAAGGGTGTGAAGTCGCGCTAAAAGCGAACCGTTACGCCGCCCAATACACGCCGAGGCGCATGAATAACGGCCATCTCGTCCAGAAAGGACGCGCTTTCGAAGTCTCCGTAGAACAGGTTCCGCACGGCTACCATGACCTCCCAGCTCGTACCGTCCCAACCGACGAACGGAAGCAGCTGATAGACCTGAATGTTGAAGCGAGAATCGAGCTTCGAGCCCGCTGCAAACCCCTGGCCATCGGGCGCGAAAATCGGATGGCTGATAAATCGATAAGCAGCCTGAACGCGCGTCCGCGTACGCTCGATGGACGTAGCCACCTGAGTGGTCAGGTCGTGGATCTCCTCGTCGGGTGAGGCCGCGGCGAAGTGCAGCGGATTTAGCGCACGCCCCATGCCGAACGTGTAGGCGACAGAGCCTTCCGTGGCGCCGAAACGCTGGGACACGGAAAGGCCTATGCCCCGGGTTCGGAAGTCACCGTAGTTTCGGACCGTGAAATGCCCAGCACCCACCATGTTCGCGTGATCTTTCGTGTAGAACTTGGCGAGCTGATCGGTGGCGCTTTCCTGGAACATGCGGACAGCCACACGGGTTCGCTGGCTCAGCTGCCGCTCGAGACCGAGCTGGACACGCGCCGTGCGCTGGCCCTTTAGAGACGGGCGTCTCGCTGCCTCTGGACCGAAGACATCCGAAAAAGCCACCCGCGACAAAAGGCCAATGTCCTCGCCGCCAGGTGCCAGCACGCGATAGTCGACCAATCCGTGAAGGACCGTCTTGGAACCGGAGCCCAGGGGATAAGTGAACTCCATGCGCGGGGACAAATATCCTGACTTGTCCAAAAAACTGTAATGCTCGTACGCGACTCCCGCATCGATCGTGACGGAGCCGATCTCGAACCTATCGGATGCATAAGCCGAACCGAACCATTCGATGGAACGTGCGCCCATCTGCCGAAAAGAGAGCGCTGCTTCCGGCGGCCGGAAATCGTCGACATCGCCGTAGAGGTAGTTGCCGTAGGTCACGCCCGCCGAGAGGTGATGGTTACCCGCTGTAGTTTTTTTGTACTCGGCTCGACCGGCCCACGACGAAAGCGCCGACTCGAGCACTTGCGCGCTGACGAGCCAGTGGCCGTCCTCGTTCTCGTTCGGGATGAACAGACGCGCGTAGGCAAGCCGACCGTCCAATCCAGCACCGGCGCCAGGAAAGTCCTTGAGCCCGTCGTCGAAGGCGGCCACCCGCACACCGAACTCTCCTCCTATCGAGGCATCGCGGAACGCGAGCTCGGGCCCCGGGTTCCCCTTGCTGGCGTCGAGCTCGAGCGCGACAGCGGGAATGGACCATTCTTCGTCTCGCAATAAGTTACGATCGCCGTGCTGCAACAACCAGCTCAGCTCCGCGACAGCGCGCCCGCGGTCGTCTTCGACCAGCGCCCCCGACCCATCGGTAGTCGTCAAGCTCATCATGATGGAGCCGACTTGCTTCATCCCCTCGTTGATAACGACCCGGGCATAGGCGGAAGGCAGAAAACCCGAAAGATAGGCGCGCAGCCGGTAGATACCTGGAGGCATGGCACTCAATTGGAACTGTCCGGCCTCGTCACTAACGGCGATGAGGGCCCCCCGGATCAGGTTCTTGCCGAACACCGAGATCACGGCGCCGACAAGAGGCTCCCCGACCTCGTCCTGGACTTGCCCCTGGAGCTCGATGGTAAAGCTCGACGGGGCCTCCGCCGCCCCGGCCGGGAAAGAAAGCCCCAGAACACCACATAAGAACAGGGCGCGGGTTCTCGTCATGATCGAATCCCCCTCACGAGCGCCTCCAGGGATGGTTTGCGTAAGGGCCTCCGTAGCATGAAAGGATATGAAGGCAGACCCATACTTAGAGACACTCCCGTCTTCATTCGATAAGATACCCCACTGCTGACCTGTTTTGATATCACAGGCCGTTGGGCGTGTCAATTGGGACCCCCCACGCGACCGGCGGGAGGCACAAGGCGAGGACTCGAGATGACCACGATTGTAGCAATCGAAGCCCGGCAAATCCTTGATTCGCGGGGAAATCCTACTGTTGAAGCGGAAGTGAAACTCGAGGGAGGAGGCTTCGGACGGGCCGCGGTCCCGTCGGGTGCCTCGACCGGAGCGCACGAGGCCATCGAGCTGCGGGACGGAGACCCCGAGCTTTATGGCGGCAAAGGCGTGGGAAAAGCGGTGACCCACATCATGGACGAGATCGCCCCCGAGCTCATGGGAGAGGATGCTCTCGAGCAGGTGCTCATCGACCGCCTTCTTCTCGAGCTCGACGGCACACCGAACAAGAGCCGCCTCGGCGCCAACGCCATCCTCGCGGTCTCCATCGCTTGCGCCCGGGCCGCGGCGGACGCCCTCGAGCTTCCGCTTTATCGCTATCTCGGTGGTCCTATGGCGATTGTCTTGCCCGTCCCGTTCATGAACCTCGTCAACGGAGGCGCACACGCCGACAACAATCTCGATATCCAGGAATTCATGATCGTCCCCGCGGGGTTACCGAGCTTCAGCGAAGCGCTGCGTGCGGGTGTGGAGACGTTCCACACGCTCAAGGGAATTCTCGAGAAACGAGGTCTCACGACCTCCGTCGGCGACGAGGGCGGTTTTGCCCCGAGCCTGAAATCGAACGAGGAGGCGCTCGAGCTGCTAATGACCGCGATCACGGAGGCCGGGTATGCGCCGGGCGAGGAAATTGGGCTCGCGCTCGATGTCGCGGCGAGCGAGTTTCACGATTCGGGTCAATACGTCTTGGCAAAATCGGGCGGCGACAGCCTATCCGCAAGCGATCTGATAGCGAAATACACGGAATGGGTGGACCGCTACCCCATCGTTTCCATTGAAGACGGTCTCGATGAAAATGATTGGGAAGGGTGGCGAGAGCTCACGACGGCGCTCGGCTCCCGAGTGCAGCTCGTGGGAGACGATCTTTTCGTCACCGATGAAGCCCGGCTGAAGCGCGGCATCGACGAAGGCGTGGCCAACTCGATCCTCATCAAGCTGAACCAAATCGGGACGCTGACCGAGACGATGGAAGTGGTCGAGCTGGCCCACCGAAACCGCTACACGTCGATGATCTCGCATCGCTCCGGAGAGACCGAGGACACGACGATTGCGGATCTCGCCGTCGCGACCAAAAGCGGCCAAATCAAGACGGGCTCGGCTAGCCGCACCGATCGCGTCGCCAAATACAATCAGCTGCTGAGAATCGAAGAGGAGCTTTTCGACGTCGCCCACTTCGCCGGAGCCGACGCCTTCACAAGGTGAAAACTGAAAGACCTACTTCTCTTCGTCCACCGCGATTTTGAGAGAGCGGAGAAACTTTCGGTCGAGCGTGCTCATCCGAAATTGCGCGTCGCTTTCATTGAAAACGCCGGCGACCTCCTCAACCTGTTTTTGATCGAGCTCGCCGACGGGAGCGAAAGCAAGGGTCGCCTGCAACACGAGCGAAACCTCATAGCCCTGATCGCGAACGCGCGTCAAGCATTCTTCGACCTGCGGCGAGCTCGAAATGGCCTGTTCGATACTCTTCTCGAGGTTCTGAACCAGCCTCAGAAGCTTTTCGTTACCCTGTTGCAAGACTTACCCTCGCGTACCGACACATCTAAGCGAATCATAACAGACAAAAAGCGCGGACGCATGCGCCGCCCTCGTCGCTTCGTCGCTCCGGGCAGCTCTACGCTCCGCTACGACGTTCAGAACAAGAGGGCTTCAACGTGGTCCTCCACGTGCCACACATAGGTGAATCGTGGGAAGAAATTCATGAACAGCTCGTAGCGGACGTCGATAATCGTCTTGCTCTGTTCCTGGTCGCGCCTCACGTGAAGGTTCTCCGAAACCACAGCGATGCTGCGGCTCGCGGCAGCGTCCAGAACTTTCTGGCGCAGGACAGAGGCATCCTCTAGCACGGGGGAGTTCGCGATGGCCGTGAGCTCGTTCAGGAAGCCGACGCGCGAGATGACGGCTGGCGCCGCCTGAAACACGAGATAGGCGATCAACGCAAGGACGGTGAGCTCGACCATGGTTCTCACCCGAACAGCACCCGCCTGACTCCTAGTGCTTCGAGGAGACCGAGCGAGCCTGCCGATGTTCTTTTTTAGCAGCCTGCTAGCGCGACTCTGCATTCTTGCCCCTCTCCCAGAACAACTTAGAATAGTCGAGCCCTGGGTGACTCCGCTGATTCTAGTGATCACGGGGGACTAGGGAAAGCACTTTGTGGCGTCGTGTATCGTCGCCCAGTGTTCGGAACTCCCAAGCCCCGGATTCCGTTAAGCTCTCTGAGCACGACATGACGTTATTACGCACACACAACCTCACCGTTCGTTACGGAAACAAAGAGGCGCTCACTTCTCTCTCCCTCGATATCGACGCGGGTGTGATCGGTCTTTTGGGGCCGAACGGAGCCGGCAAGTCCACGCTTCTCAAGACTCTCCTCGGCTTTCTCGAGCCGAGTCGCGGAAGCGCCGAGGTACTCGGGCTTCCGATTGGCAAGAGCGGCGCCGCGCTCCGCCAACGCCTGGGCTATTTTCCGGAGCGGCCCGTCTTCGTTCCCGGTTTGAGCTCCATCGAGACGGTTGCCCTCGCGGGCGAGATTGGCGGCCTCGCGCGAGGGGATGCTCTCGCGCGAGCGCATGAAGTTCTTTGGTTCGCCGGGCTCGGCGAAGCCCGCTATCGCCTCGTCGAGGAATTCTCGACGGGCATGCAACAACGAACGAAGCTCGCCATGTCGCTCGTACACGATCCGGATTTCGTCTTGCTCGACGAGCCGACGAGCGGTCTCGATCCGGTGGGACGCCGGCAGATGCTGGACCTCGTGCGCCAGATCGGTGAGCGCGGCGTCTCTGTCCTGCTTTCCACTCACCTTCTTCATGACGTGGAGAGCGTCTGCGACAGCGTCGTGCTCCTCGATAAGGGCAAGCTCGCGCTCCACGGCAAGCTGTCCGAGCTGAAACAGCAACCCGGGTGGGTCTACGAAATTCGCGTCCGAGAGGACGAGCCGGGCACTTTCCGAAAGGCGCTCGCGGAAAGCGGGCTTTTGATCGAAGAAGGTCGGGACGGACAGCTCCGCATCACGCTCGAGGAGCGCCCCACGCGCTTTCTGTTCGAGCTCGCGCGCGCTTCCGGGGCCGAGATCCGGCATCTCCGCCGGTTCGAGCGAAGCCTCGAGGAACAGTTCCTGAGCGCTGTCGACAGAGACGCACCGCGAGACTCCTGATGCCTCTTCACGATCTTTCCTATCAGCGCTTCGAAGGCGGGCGCACCGAGCAGCTCGCTCGTAGTTTGGCGATCGCGCGCATGACGACGTCGCTCCTTCTGAAGCGGCGGTCTTTTCTACTCCTGCTCTGCGCCTGTTGGATACCGGTGATCGCACGCGCGGCACAAATCTACGTCGCGCGCTACGTACCTCAGGCGTCTGAATTTGTCACCGTCACAGCACGCTTGTGGCAAGAGTTTCTCACTCAGCAAGTCGAGTATTTGCCAGTACTCTTGGTAGCCCTTTATGCCGGCGCGGGAGCTATATCGACGGACTTGTCGTCGGGTGCTTTCGTCGCTTACCTCTCGAAGCCGATCTCTCGATTCGACTACTTTCTCGGCAAAGCGATCCCGGTGTTTCTGGCGATCCTCGTCGTGACCCTCGTACCAGCCCTTGCGCTTTTTGGTGTCTATCTCTCGGTGGCCAACGATTTTGGCGTTCTCGAGACCGCGCCGCTTCTTCCTTTGTCCGTCATCGCCTATAGCCTTTGGATCGGTCTCTATTTCACCGTTTTTGTGCTGGCGATCTCCTGCCTCTCCCGTAGCGGCCGCGTCGCGGGAGCCGGATTCGTCGCGCTCGCGCTCGGAAGCGGCATCGTGCTCTCGGGCATGATGGCGGCATTACGGCTCCCGTCGCCGCCGGCATCGCTCAGCATGATCGGCGCGACGATCGATTCGGCTCACGTGTTCTTCGGGAATGTCTCTTCGGGCGACACGCCCTATCTCTCGATCGTCGCCATGACATCTCTTATGTTGCTCAGTGCGTTCGTGCTGAGGCGTCGTCTAGGCTCCGCCGAGGTGGCCTCGTGAGCGTGATAGCACTCGAGGCCGTTTCGAGGTGGTACGGCAACGTCCTCGGCTTGAGCCGCGTCAGCCTGGAATTCGAGCCCGGCGTGACGGCCCTTCTCGGACCGAACGGCGCGGGAAAATCCACGCTGCTCAAGCTGGTGACGGGCCTTCTTCGCCCGAGCGCGGGAACCGTGTCGGTGCTAGGTGAAGCGCCGTTCGCCAACCCCACGATTTACGCGCGGCTCGGTCTCGTGCCTGAGGAAGAAGAGTTCCGTGCGCGCGTGAGCGCGGTCGACTGGCTCGAATACCTCTTGCGCCTTCACGGTTTCGGCGAGGCGGACGCGGCGGCGCGTGCGCGCAAGGCGCTCTCGGAAGTGGGTCTCGATAGCGCGGCCGAAACCCGCGTCACAACGTTCAGTAGAGGCATGAAACAACGGCTTCGTATCGCGCAAGCGGTCGCGCACGACCCAGATATCCTCGTCTTCGACGAGCCGCTGACGGGCCTCGACCCCGTCGGGCGCCGCGACGTCATCGACTCGATCCGCAGGTGGGGCAGCCAGGGCAAGACGGTGCTCGTCTCGAGCCACATCCTTCATGAAGTGGAGCTCATGACGCGGGAAGTCGTGTTGATGAACGCCGGCAAAGTGATGGCAAGCGGCAACATTCACGAGATCCGCCGCTTGATGGAAGCGCACCCGCATCGAATACTCATCACCACACCGGATCCGAAAAGACTCGCCACTCGCTTGATCGACCAAGACGGCCTCCACTCCATCTCTTTCTCCGAAGAGCGGTCGCAAGTGGAGCTCGAAACGCAGGAGCCGGACCGCTTCTATGCTTTGCTCACCGAGCTCGTCCTCGACGACGCGGCGACGATCCACGAAATCTCTTCGCCAGACGACAATCTCGAGGCAGTTTTTCACTACCTGGTCGGAAAATGAGCACGAGCCGCCTTCTTCTCGTCGCACAGTGGAATTTTTCGCAGCTTCTGTGGTCGCCGCGAACTCTGGCCATGGGCGTTCTCGCGGGAACTCCCGTTCTCATTGCGCTCGTTTATCGAGCCGCGGTACTCTTCGAGATCGCCCCGAAGGGCACGGACTTCGGTGTGTTCGCGACACTCACCGCAACCGTAAGCTTTCCCTTCGTCGCGCCGATGCTGTCGCTTTTTTACGCGAGCGGTGTCACGAGCGATGACGTCGAAGCAGGCACCATGCGCTACTTGCTGACGCGTCCCATAGCCCGTTCCGAGCTTCTCGCAGGCAAGATGCTGGGGATGCTCGTGATGGTGCTGTTCCTCTTCCTGCCGCCTTTCGTGATCGGCTTCTACCTAATCGTGGCGCCGAGCGGCTGGCAGGAGGTCGGCACACGTTTTCCAGCCCTGCTGTGGGACGTCCTGGCAGGGATCCTGGGGCTGTTCGCTTATAACGGCTTGTTCTCTCTCGCGGGAACTGTTCTCAAACGGCCGCTACTCTTCGGTCTGTTCTTCGTGTTCGGCTGGCAAGCGGGAGCCGCCATCGTCCCGGGAACGGCGCGCTATCTGACCATCACGCATTATCTGAGCTCACTTTTGCCCCATGGGAGCTTCCAGGGAACGCTCGCCCGACTGATGGGCCAGCCTTCCTCGAACACCGAAGCCATCTTGGCTCTTCTCGCGATTGGCTTAGGCACCCACGCCCTGGCAATTTGGGTATTCACCCAAAAAGAGCTCTAAGCTCCCCGACCTCATCCCCTTGCTTTTAGACAGGCCGTTCAAAAAGCAAGGAGAGGTGGGGATAGGAGGAGAGGTGGAGATAAGAAAAAATCTCCCCCTCATCCCCTCATCCCCAGCTTTTATCCCCACATCCCCTTGCTTTTAAAACAGGTTCGAAGGCTGGCCCCTCGATTCTGGCTCGACGCAATTTGGCTGGCGGGGCGATGCGGCGAGCGGCATAATGGAACTTGAGCCGTCGCAATTCCGTTCTTCTTGGAGAGTCGCTTTTTCGCCACGTTCGACTCGCGGCGGACGAAGCGTCAATGGAAAAGGAGCTTCCAAAATGAAGAAATCCCGCTGGACCCTGACCTTCGCAGCCGGCCTCGTCGTGGCCGGACTCGGGATCGGCGCGGCCGCCTATCTCGCGAGCACCCAGGTCGCAGCCCAATCCACGGGGCTATCGGATACGCTTGCCTACATGCCTGCGACCACCACGGTCGTCGGCCACATCAACTTCACATCACTGATGAGCAGCCCGCTCACAGAAAAGTGGGAAGAGAAGCTCGAGGGGACGGGGCTCAACGACTTCCGCGAGATGACGGGTCTCGACCCGTTCAACGATCTCTACGGCGCGAGCTTCGCCGTTGTGACGCCGAAAGAAGCGAGCCTGGGCGGCCCCCTGTCGATGTTGTCGATACCGGAGCGCTGGGGGGTGGCCGTCCGCGGCTCCTTCGACACAGAGAAGCTGCTCGCGAAGGTGCGTGAGAACGCGAGCATCGAGACCGAGACCTATGCGAGCACGACCATTTACCACGTCACGCCGCACGTAGACATTGATAGCGGGGACGCGGACGATTCATCGCGCACGCTCCCGGCCTTCGCTTTCGCCGGCCTCGACACGCTCTTGTTCGGAGAGCCGGAATATTTGAAAGAAATGCTGGACGTCGGCGCGGGCCGAGCGCCGTCCGCAGGTGCCTCGATTGCCGAACGCTGGGGCGAAGGTCACTTCGCGCAGGACACCTTTTGGGTCGCGGCCTCGCTCGAGCAAGGATTCGGGCAGATGCTCCCGCAAGGGACCAACATCCCGCCGATCCAATCCTTCGCGTTCTCTGGTCGTCTGGACATGGAGCTCGGCCTCCGCGCACGCGGCCAAGCGGCGGATAGCGAGGCAGCGACCAAGCTCGCCGACGTGGTGCGCGGTTTCGTCGCACTCGGGAGCCTTCAACAAGGCGAGGACCCGGACCTAGGAGCCATTCTCGACTCGATTCAGATCGAACAGGTCGATAACGAAGTGGCGGTCTCGCTCAGCGTTCCCTACGAGACACTCGAGCGGCTGTCGCAACGCACACAGACAGAAGCCGAAAACAAGAACTGAGCCTCGCTAGCACGAGCCTCTAGTTTCTAGCCCACGATGAGCCCGGGCACCTCGTTGACGGTTTCGTGGTGCCGTGGCTTTATCGTCTTCAGGTGGACGAATTCCGGCGTCGGACGGGCAAGGAGAAAGCCCTGCCCGTAGGGTATGCCGAGATCGATGAGCGTCTCGAGCTCTTCCACGCGCTCGATGCCTTCAGCGATGACGGACGCGCCCACGTTCTTCGCGAGAGAATGGATCGCTTTCAGCATTTCTCGTTTGACGAAGCTCGTGTCGATATCGCAAACCATCATCAAATCGAACTTGAGATAATTCGGGTTCATGCGGACGATTTTTTCGAGACCTGAATAGCCCGACCCCATATCGTCAATCGCCATCTCGAATCCGAGATCGGTGTACGTCTTCATCGCTTCGAGAAACAGGTCGTAATTCTCGATGGCAAGCCTTTCCGTAATCTCGAGAACGATGCTCGACGGCGAGAGGTTATTGGCCTCCAAGGACTCGAGCATTTTCTCACCTTGAAACTCCGGGTCGCGCATCGTCGTCGGCAGCAGGTTCACGAAGAGTTTTTGACCCGGAGCTAGCTCGCCCGCTGAGTTGATGACCTTGCGACGACAGAGACGATCGAGCTCGAAAACGAGGTCGGACTCCGTCGCGATGTCGAAGAGCGTATAAGGGCTCTCATATTCGGTGCCTTGCGGACCGCGAGTGAGGCCCTCGAAGCCCAGAGTCTCGCGCGTTTCCAAATTGAGCACCGGCTGAAACAGCGTCCGCACGTCCTCCTTCAAGATGATCTCCTGAAGCAGTTCCTTGCTCTTGTACGCCAGACGATATTCCTGAATTTCCGACATGCGCTTCGCGTCCTCAATGAGCTGCAATACCAGACGGTCCGGGTTGATGAGCGGGTTGTGCAGGACGAGACTGTAGCCAATGCCGAGCTTGAGCCTTCGTCGAAGATAGGAGCTCGTCACACGCGACAAGCGGCGGGTCAACAATTCATGGACGCGGTCCGCCATGGTCTCGAGGTCGCCCTGGCCGAAAGGACGTTCTTCGCGCTTTTTGGAAAGGAATATGAGGAAAGTGTCCCCATAAGACTCGTTGACGGTAACGAGATCGTCCTTACGGGTCTCGACGCCTTTCATATCCAGAACGAGATTCGTCAGGATCGCCCGAACTTGTTCATAGATCGCCGCGCCGTAGTCGTGCTCGACGGCCTCGAGATTCGTGGCGTCGACATAGAGTAGCGCGAGCGAGCGGTTCTCCTCGAGCCGAGAGTGAATCTCTTCCAAGCAGTCGCGGTAGCAGGGAACCTCGACGGCCGCACCCGCATTCGCCATGGCGGGAAGGGAGGCAACGATCGTTTTCGGGACGATGCGGCCGATCGGGTTCGCAGTAATCTGTTCCGAGACGACGGTATCTTTCGCTGGCATCTCAGTTTCCTCTAGAGCGTCGTCCATGGCGCGCAGTTCCCCCTTTCCCACGACTCCTATACACATAGTCTCATAGCAAGGGCTGTGCCCAAAGCGACCGCGGAGGATACACCTTAAGTTCCTTATTCAGTGAAGTTATGCCTAGCCGTGATCTGTCGCACACATGCTCGGGGTGGCCTCCCCACACTCCTGTGGGGATTCGACGAACGGATGAGCACCTGTCAGCTGCCACGGTTACAGCCAAAGAGCAGCCTGCCGAGCCCGAGCTGCCGGCGGCGACCACCGCTGTCACGAAAACAGCGAAGCGGCGACACTTTCTCGAGCTCGCGCGCTCGGGGGAGAGGAACGCGAACGTGGGGGCCGTCAAAACCTATGCGGGATGCCGCGATGGACGAAATCCGCGCCCGGGTCAGCCAGTGTCCTTGGAAAGTTGCGAGGCGACCGCATGCGTGGCCTTCGCAACTTTCTCGGGATCTCCCAGGTAATAATGTCGTACGGGTTTCAGATCGTCCTCGAGCTCGTAGACGAGTGGGATACCGGTTGGGATGTTGAGGCCAACGATCTCTTCTTCCGATACGTTGTCGAGATATTTCACGAGGGCTCTCAAGCTATTCCCGTGGGCCGCTATCAGGACTCGCCGCCCCGCGGCGACATCGGGGGCGATCGTGTCTCTCCAATAAGGCAGGAAGCGCTCGACCGTGTCTTTCAAGCACTCCGAGAGCGGTAACTCGCTCTCGGACAGACCCGCGTAGCGGGGATCGTGGCCTGGGAAGCGATCGTCGCCGCGTTCGAGGGCCGGCGGCGAGGTTGCGTAGCTGCGGCGCCAAATCTTGACTTGCTCCATTCCGTGCTTTTCTGCGGTCTCGGCTTTGTCGAGACCTTGGAGCGCTCCGTAGTGACGCTCGTTCAACCGCCAGTGGCGTCGCACCGGGATCCACATGAGGTCCATCTCGTCGAGCCCGAGCCAGAGCGTTCGAATGGCGCGCTTGAGAACCGACGTATAGGCGATGTCGAAGCTATAGCCTTCTTGCTTCAGGACACGTCCCGCCTCGCGAGCTTCGGCGATGCCTTGCTCGGTCAAATCAACATCCGTCCACCCGGTGAACCGGTTCTCTTGGTTCCAGACGCTCTGGCCGTGACGAAGAAGAACGAGCTTTTTCATCTAGGTGGTGGATGGAGCCGCGGCGCGGACCTCTTCGGAGACGTCGCCCGAAAAGGTCTCGAAGTTCTTGTCGAACATCCCGGCGAGCTTTCGCGCTTGGCGATCATAGGCTTCGCCATCCGCCCACGTGGTGCGCGGGTCGAGCACCTCGGACGGAACGTTTGGGCAGGAGCGCGGCACATGAACGCCGAAAATAGGATGCTCCGCCGTCTCGACTTCGTCGAGGGCTCCGCTCAATGCCGCGCGCACCATGGCGCGGGTATAGCTCAGCTTCATCCGCTTGCCTTCACCGTAAGGGCCGCCGGTCCAACCCGTGTTGACGAGCCAGACGCTCACGGCGTTCTTCTCGATGTTCTCGCCGAGCATCTTGGCGTAAACCGCCGGCTTGCGCGACATGAACGGCGCGCCGAAACACGCGCTGAACGTTGCCTGCGGCTCCGTCACCCCACGCTCGGTTCCAGCCACTTTAGCCGTGTAGCCCGAGAGGAAGTGATACATCGCCTGCGCGGGCGTGAGCTTCGCGATCGGCGGCAGGACGCCAAAAGCGTCCGCGGTGAGCATCAAGACTTGTTTGGGCGGTCCGCCCGTGCCGGACGGAGCCGTGTTCGGGATATGGCTAATCGGGTAGGACGCTCGCGTATTCTCGGTAAAGACGTCGCTGTCGAGGTCGAGCCGCCGGGACGTCGAATCGATGACGACGTTCTCGAGGATCGTGCCGAACATGCGCGTCGTCTCGTAAATCTCGGGCTCGCCTTCCCGGGAGAGTCGGATGACCTTCGCATAGCAGCCGCCCTCGAAGTTGAAAACGCCCTTCTCGCTCCATCCGTGCTCGTCGTCACCAATCAAGGTCCGTTCCGGATCGGCCGAGAGCGTCGTCTTGCCCGTGCCCGAAAGTCCGAAGAAAATCGCGAGATCGTTCTCGTCTGCGCCGTAATTGGCCGAGCAGTGCATCGGGAGCACGTTTTTCGGCGGCAGCAAATAGGTCATGACGGCCAGGATAGATTTCTTGATCTCTCCGGCGTAGTCGGTGCCGCCGATGATCACTTCGCGGGTCTTGAAGTTCAAAACGACGAACACTTCCGAGCGCGTACCGTCTTGCTCGGGAACGGCGTGGAAAAGCGGGGCGGCGATCACGGTGAACTCGGGGACATGATTCGCGAGCTTCACGGGGTCGTGCTCGCGGATGAACATGTTGCGGGCGAACAGGTTGTGCCACGCGCGCGTGTTCACGACGCGGATCGGTATCTGATAATCCGGGTGGGCACCGGCGTAGCAATCCTGAACGAAGAGGTCCCGGCCCTGAAGGTAGGCCGTCAGGCGAGCCTTGAGCCTCTCGAAGTTCTCGGGCTCGAACGGCTTGGCCGCATCCCACCAAATCTCTTTCTCGCTTCCGGGCTCACGGACGATGTACTTGTCGTTAGGCGAGCGGCCTGTATATTGGCCCGTTTGAACCACTAGCGGGCCACGATGGGCGATGAGACCTTCGCGTCTCTGGACAGCGTGCTCGTAGAGCGCCGGAGTCGAAAGGTTCCACCAAACTGCATTCGCGTTGACGATTCCGTGATTGTCGAGACCGTGATGACTCCGGGATTCTCCGTGCTCTTCCATATTCGTGATTCTCCCTCGATTTTCGATAGTTGATCGCAGGCGCTAGAGGACCTGCGAAAGCCGCCAGATCACGACAATCTATACTAGATCCGAGACCACCACCAAGCGTATCGGCATGGAGGTTCCCCAAGAATAGGTAAATCCCTTGCGGCTTGCGACGAGAGCAACGAGGCACATCGGCGGGATTCTCCCCCCGCGGACCGCGCTCAACGCATGGGGAAGGTAAACGTTTCGGGGTTCTGGCGTTCGATACCGACGATCTCGTAACCGGAACCGTTCCTGCGAAGGTAGACGAGAACGGCAGTGTTCCAGTGAAGATTCTCGTCGTTGAGCGAATGGATCTCGGCGCGGAGAAATGCGCTTCCGCTCTCTGGAAGCTCGAGTCTCGGCTCGCGTGATGTGACCGGCTCGCTCAATCGTCGATGCTCACCGGAGAGGTTATCGAAGCTAGACCACGACATTTGATACCGCGTCTCCGCGTCGACGAAACCATAGCGCTCGGACAAGTTGGTGAAGCCGAGCCGGCCCCCTTCGATGCGGAACTCGGCAAGCGGGTTCATCACGTTGATGCCGAAGCGGCCGCATTTTTGCTGGCGCTCGACGAGCACATCCACGAGATAGGCGGCGTGGTCCGGATTGCTGAACTCGCCCGTCTCGACAACGGCGTCTAGCTCTTGCCGGGTGAAGCGCATGATGATCTTGGCCGCCCAGAACGCGTCGCGCGCAGTCATGCGCATGAAGGCCGGGTTCGGGTAGTCGTTGCGCCAAGCTACGCAATCAAAGAGCTCGCTCTCGATTCGCCCGACCGCTTGATATTCCGGATAAGGAGGCCACTTTGCGCGCCGATATTGCGGCACGCGGAAGCCGAAGCCGAGCATGTTCCGCTTCGCGTCTCGAAAATCGAGCGTGAACGAAAAAGTGAGGGGGGCGCCTTGCATATCGACGGAGCCGCTTCCGAGGGTCGAGCCGAAATCCAGCATGAAGTGCCGCACGTGGTGCTCCCCATTCTCTTCGACCCAAGTGTCCTGTGTGTTCTGCGCGCGGGTGTCGTCGTGGTTGAGCCAAGCTGCGAAGAGCCTCAGCCCGCGTAGCTCGCGGCGATCTTCGTGCGCGATCACGTCGTTGGGGTCGTCGCTGCGCGTCTCGTAATAGCGGAACGGCCCGATGGGGATTCCGGGGATATATTTACTAGCCGTCACGCGCATCGAGCCGTCCGGAAGCCGCGGCACGAGACGGATGGAGCGGCGGAAACGAAAATCCGTGAGCGGCATTTTGTCGCCATAGCTGTCCTCGACCTCGGTGCCGGGCGCGATCACGAAACGCTCGGTGTGGGCGTACACGATGTAGTTCTCCGGAGCGTGATAGCCGATCGCGTAGAAGATCTTCGTCGCTATCGTTTCCGCCGCGGAGGCGATCTCCGGGATCTCGACGGGGTCGAGCTTGATCACATAGCGCTCGTCTTGCTCGTCGTAAATTTGAAATCCGGGGGTGAGCCCCTGACTCTTGCTCAGGAATACCGTCCACGTTTCTTCCGGATCGGGTCCAGTGCCGCGATTCGATCCGCGTACGAGCTCTTCGATGGTCATGCGCTCGAGCCCGTGCCGGTTCGTGAACCAGCTGCTATTCGGCACTTCGTCGAGCGTGTTGACGTTGGTCGCCTCACTTCCGATATCGGAGGCTCCAAAGTCGTGAAACATGTGACCGAAGCGGTCAAACATGTCGGAGAGCTCGATCTCTTCTGGCTTTTCGGGGACGTCGAGCTTGTCGTTATCCGCCAAGAGCGGATCGTCCGGATAGAATTTCTGAGCCTCGAGCGACGAGCTCAAAAAGCCCATGACCAGCAACGAAAACAAGATTTGTCTTTGCATGGCTCTAGAACGCTGGTCCAGCACTGATGTGAAATATGAAACCTTCGGTGCTGTTCGCGAAATCCATCCGAAAGGCCATTCCGCCTGGCGCGTGCATGCGGATACCGAAGCCGTAGCCGGTATGCATGCGATCGAAATTGAAATCCTTCTTATCGGCGAACACTTTTCCCGCATCGAGAAAAAAAGTGAAGTCCACAAAAGGCATGACCTCCCACCGATACTCCGCCGCGACATAGAGATTGCGCGTGTCGCGAAAGCGCCATTCACGATAGCCCCGGATCGTCTTGGCGCCGCCAAGCGTCTCCATCAAGTAGAACGGAACTTCTTTTCCGCTATCGGCTACGGAGTGCGACGTGTAGAAGCGCAATGCCAAGACGCGGCTTTTGGGCCCGAGCGGGATATAGCCTTTGACATC
>SMYC01000206.1 GCA_004356105.1 Acidobacteriota bacterium
CAAGCTGTTGAAGGGGCAAGGTCGCGTGCCCGGCCGGCTGGTGACGGACAAGCTGAGAAGCTACGGCGCTGGACAGCTCACGGCGAGGTCATGCCATCCGTTATTCACAGGCACCGACCAGTACGAAAACAACAGGGCCGAGGTCTCACATGAGCCGACGCGGCACCGAGAGCGGCAGATGCGGAAGTTCAAAGTCTCCTGGTCAAGCACAAAGATTCTTGAGCGTGCATGGGCTTGTTCAAAACCTCTTCCGGGTCGGGCGTCACCTGTTGCAAGCTCGCCATCACCGAGAGCTACGGGGTCGCGCGTTCCTCGCTTGGGACGCCGTTACGTGCGCCGCGTGATTCGAACGGAGACGTCATTTCGGCGGCGCCGGCATGCTCGCGCAACGTCAACTTGACAGTACCGTCAGGAGGCCTCTTGGAAGCCACGGGAATTGACTAGCAGTGCTAGTTGAGCTAGTGTGCACTAACAATGTTAGTGAAGTGTTCTCGTGCAACGTGAAGCCCTCGGCGAGTTCGAGCATCAAGTGCTGCTCGCCATCCTTCGGCTCGGCAAGCATTCCTATAGCGTTCCCATCGTTTTGGAGATCGAGGAATGCACCGGCAAAGAGGTAGCTCCCGCTGCGGTCTACATCGCGCTCAGGCGACTCGAGAAGAAGGGGCTGCTGTCGTCCCGACTCACCCCTGGCAGCAAAGGCAACAAGAAAGAAAGAGCCCGCCGATACTTCAAGCTGCGCGCTGCGGCCCTTGAGCGTCTCCGCGATTCACGCGAGAGTTTTCAGCGCTTGTGGGACGGTATCGAGCTCACCTTGGAGAAGTCGTGACGCGGCGCGAAGCGCTTCCGCCCCGTGCTGCCGAGTGGCTCCTCGAGCGGACCCTTCCGCCGGCGGAAGGCCACGAGATAGCAGAGGACTTGAGAGAGCTCTTCGCGCATCGCCGGCGGGAGCGTGGGGTGCTTTCGGCACGCCTTTGGTACTGGAAGCAAGTGGCGATTTTCATTCGTCGCGCCGGTGTTTTCCGGAGCGAGACGGGGCTCGAGGCGGATTCGCTTCGCGCGGACGTCGCCTACGCGCTTCGGAGCCTCCGCCGAGCCCCGGGTTTCACGGCTGTGGCGGTCGTGACGCTCGCGCTCGGGATGGGCGCCAACATCGCGATCTGGAGCGTCGTCCATCATGTCGTCCTGCGGCCGCTCGGATATGACGCCGGGGATCGGCTCGTTCGCGTCTGGCCCGAGCATCACTTCACGCGTAAACGTTTCGAGACGTTTCGCGACCGCACGAGCTCTTTCGAGACGCTTTCCGCCTACACCCTGACGGGGCTCACGTTGACGGGTGGCGGAGAGCCGGGCGTCGTGACAGGCCTTCTGGTCTCCCACGAGCACTTCGACGTGTTCGGCCGAAAGCCGCTCCTAGGCCGAAGCTTCACCGCGAGCGATGGTGAGCCGGGCGCCGAGCCCGTTGTCATCATCAGTCACGGCATGTGGCGGCAGCGCTTTGGCGGCCTCGCCGATGTCCTTGGCCAACGCATCGAGCTCGAAGAGCGGCGCACGATCGTAGGGGTCGCCGCGCCGGGATTCGAGCCGCTCGGGAGCGTGACCGACGTCTGGGTTCCGCTCGTCTTCGATCCCCACGATGACGAGTACACCCACATGGCCAATCTAGAATTGGTGGCCGTGCTCCGAGAAGATACGAGCACCGAAAGCGCGCGGGCGGAGCTCGAAGCCGTGGCGTCGGGACTCGACCCGCCGCTCTACACGCTCGACGAGGTACCGGGTTACACCGTCGCTCCCTTCCACGACGTGCTCGTCGGAAGCGTCACATCGACGCTTTACGTATTGCTGGGTGCGGTCTCGCTCGTTCTCGTTCTGTGCTGCGTCAACGTGACGAATCTGCTGATGGCGCGGGGTGTGGCGCGTGAGCGCGAGCTGGCCATCCGCCAAGCGATGGGCGCGAGCCGCGCTCGGATCGTGCGGCTTCTTCTGACCGAGAATGCCGTGTTGGGCCTTTTTGCCGGGGCGCTCGGCTTCGTGACCTTGTGGCTCGTCTCTGGCTATCTCACCGCCATTATCCCGTCGCGCATCCCACGAGGCGGCGACATCAGCCTCGACGGCGATGTCGCCCTCATCGGCCTCGTGCTGACGATCGTCGCGACGTTCCTGTTCGGGCTCGCGCCTGCGCTCCGCGCTTCGACACCGATGACAGGGCTCACGACCCGCGGGGCAAGCTCCGACAAGAAACGTTTTCGTATGCATCGTGGTCTTGTCGCGTTCGAGATCGCGCTCAGCCTCGCGCTCGTCGCGGCGTCGGGCCTGCTCTTAAAGAGCTTCTGGCGGCTTCAAAACGTCGACACGGGTTTTCGGGGCGAGGCGGTCGTCTCGATAAGGGTCTCGCCCGGGAGCTTCCGCTACCCCGAGGAGGCGCAGCGGGTCCAATATTACCAAGACGTTTTCGAGGCGCTCCGTCAACTTCCAGGCGTTACGAACGTGGGTGCCATTCACATTCTGCCGATGACGTCTCAATCGATGGCGGTCGGGTACAGCCCGACGGGAGAGCCGTTGCCTGCCGACGCCGCACCCCCGATGGCGAGCTACCGCATCGTCACGCCGGATTACCGCCGCTCGCTCGGCATCCCTCTTCTGGAAGGGCGGGACCTCGACGCGTTCGACCGCTCTGGCTCGACAGCCGTAGGCCTCATCAACGAAGTGCTGGCGAGGGAGCTCTCGCCCGACGAAAGCTTTCTCGGCCGGGAGTTCAAATACGAGAACGGCGAAGCTTGGTTCACGGTGGTCGGCGTCGTCGGCAATGTTCGCCAGCACCGGCTCGAGCACGAGGCGCGGCCCGAAGTCTACGTACCGCTCGCACAAGACGCTTGGCCCGATTCTATGGTGCTCGTTCTACGCAGCACGTCGGCGAGCACTGAACGCTACCCTCTCTATCGCGACGCGATTGGGTCGGTTGACGGGAATGTCCCCATCACTCAGATCCGTTTGATGCAGGACGTCGTCGAGAGCTCGATGAGCGAGCCTCGTCTGCGCACATTGCTCTTCGCGGGCTTTGCGCTTCTTGCCTTCGTGCTGTCTGCGGTGGGCATTTATGGCGTGATGTCTTACACCGTCAAAGAGCGCACGCACGACATCGGCATTCGCATGGCGCTCGGCGCGAGTCAAAAGCGTATCTTGCGAGACACCCTCTTGGACGGGATGCGCCCGGTGCTTGCCGGGATGGGCTTGGGGCTTCTGTTATCGCTGTTCGCGACGCGCGCGCTCGCTGGGTTTCTCTTCGAGGTCGAAGGGACGGACCCGGCGGTCTATGCCGTCGTCGCGTGCCTTCTCGGCGGTGTCGCTATGGCGGCGGGCTTCATCCCGGCGCAGCGCGCTTCACGTTCAGACCCCCTCGAAGTGCTCAACGCCGAGAATTAGACACACGTTAACCGCTTGCCGTTTCCCAAGCGGCTGTTGTATGAACGTGCATGGCCGCTTCGCGCACGGGTAGCGCAACTCTGTTCCCGATCCTGCTCGTGAACTTCATCGGGACGTTGGGCTTCAGCATCGTCTTGCCGTTTCTCGTCACGCTCGTCGAGCGCTTCGGGGGCAACGCGCTCATCTACGGTGTGATGGGGGCGACCTATTCCGCGTTCCAGCTAGTGGGAGCCCCCATCCTCGGCCGGTGGTCGGACATTTACGGCCGGCGGAAAGTGCTCCTGGTTAGCCAGATCGGAACGCTCCTGTCGTGGTGCGTCTTTCTCGGCGCTCTGTTCTTGCCGGAAAGGACGTTTCTCGACGTGGACTCGGCGCTCCTCGGCGCCTTCGCGTTGACGCTGCCTCTCTTGATTCTCTTCGTTGCGAGAGCGCTCGACGGTTTGACGGGCGGGAACGTTTCTGTCGCCAACGCTTATCTCGTGGACGTGACGGACGAGGCGGATCGCAAGACGAGCTTCGGAAAGATGGCGGTGGCCGGGAACCTCGGCTTCATCCTCGGGCCCACGCTTGCTGGGCTTCTGGGCGCGACGCGTTTCGGCGAAGTCCTACCCGTGGTAGCCGCGCTCCTCATCTCGCTCATCGCCTGCGGGGTGATCGCGTTCTATCTCCCCGAGTCTCGCCCTTGCGTGCTCTCGGAGGCCCCCGGCCGATCGTCCGTGCGCAAAGTGTTCGGGCAGGAGCACAAGGATTGCTTTGATATCGACGGGACCGGGACAGTCACGTGGAAAGACGTGCTCGCGCTTCCGCAAATACCTTTCTTGCTGCTCCTTTACTTCGTCATCTTCCTAGCGTTCAATTTGTTCTACACGGCGTTTCCGGTATATGCGCTCCAGGGGCTCTCATGGTCCATCACCGACATCGGGTTGTTCTTCTCGTTTCTCGGGCTGACCACGGTTCTCGTGCAGGGGCCGCTCCTAGGAAAGCTCGGCCCCAGGTTCTCGGACACGGCGCTCGTGTGTGTGGGTGCCGCGATCCTCGCGACGGCGTTTCTGTTGTTCACGAGTCCGAGCCGGACGGTGCTCTATGTGGGCGCTGTGCTTTTCTCTCTCGGAAACGGTCTGATGTGGCCATCGTTCCTCGCGCTTCTTGCGAACGCCGCGGGGCAGCGCTTTCAGGGGGCCGTACAGGGCTTCGGCAGCAGCGTCGGAAGCCTGGCCAGCATCATCGGGCTCATCGCGGGCGGCATTTTGTACGAGACTGTCGGGGGCACGACATTTGTCGGCTCGGCGGGCCTCGCTTTTCTGGTCGTCCCGCTCGTGCTCGTCTACACGCGGATGAGCTCCCGTACCGCGCGCAAGACGTAGAGTGCTGTCTCGAGCTCTTCGAGCTCGAGCTCGTGCTCGGCGCCCAAATCGGACTCCCAATCGGTCAGCTCGCGCTCGAGCGCCTTTAGCGCGGCCTCGCCGGACGCCGTGAGCTTCAGAAGGGGGGATCGACGATGATCGGGATTGGTCTCATAACGCGCCCGGCCCGACTCGACGAGCTGGTCAGCGAGGCGTTGGACGCTCTGACGCTTCACACCGAGGCGCCGGGCGAGCTGAGGCACCGTGCGCCCCTGTCCAGCAGCTGCGGCCAGTACACGCCAGGTGGCACGTGTGGCGCCGGCGCGGCGCGCCATCTGTTCGCGGAGCTGCGCCATCTGCTCGATAAGTTCCTGCGAGGCATCCAAAACACGACGGATCGCTTCTTTCATAGCACTATTATGTCATACTGACAGTGTACTGTCATCTAGCCAAAGAGGATATGAAGAAACTACCCCTTATTTTTCTATTCGTAGCCGCGCCGCTCCAGGGAATGGGCTGGCGCGAGCACCGCATGGCGAGCGAGAAATTGGAAGAAGCTCTCGCCTACCACCTCTATACGCCCGCCCCCAGATACGCCTCCGAGCCTCTGACAGGCTTCCCGGTCCTGTATTGGATTCACGGTCTGGGAGGCTCCGGCCGATCCGCTACGGCCCTTGTCGAGCGCATCGACCGGGCGATACGGGACGGGCGGCTCCAACCATTTTTGCTCGTGAGTCCAACAGACCCAACGGGTCGCAGCATGTGGACCGACAGCAAGGACCGCGCCACGCCCATGGAATCCGTCGTCGTCAAAGAGCTTGTGCCGCATATCGATACGACCTATCGAACAAGGGCCGAGAAGCGCGGGCGATCGAGGGCTTTTCCATGGGCGGCTACGGCGCCGCCCTCATCGGGTTCAGACATCCGGAGCTATTCGGTGGCGTCTCGATCCTTACTGGAGCGCTCCACTCGCCGCAGAGCCTCCACGACCAGCGCCGAAGCATCTTCGACGCCGTGTATCGAGGCGACATGGATTATGCGGAAGCGCACTCGCCATGGTCGGTGCTGAGGGAGAACGCAACACGCCGCGCTTCGAATCGACAGCGGGAAGAGTCATTCATACGCCGCCCGACGCGCATCATCGTATTCGAGAACATCGGCGCCGCGCGGTTGCGATGGCTTTATTTCTGGTGGGCGCCTGGCGGAAAGCGTCTTGACGCCCCGACTTCAGTTGGGTTCGGCGAAGCTGTAGAGCGCGTCGTAGGTTCGAACGTAGAGCTTGCTGTCGACGATCGCGATCGTGGACTTCGAGCCTTCGTCCATCGCGTTGATCGCAAGAAGCTCCCACTCGGCGCCGGCGCGGATAACGGCGACTTTGCCCTCCTCGCTCACCGCGTAAATCTTCCCGTCCGAGGCGACGGGGGACGCATAATAGGCACCGAGCGCGCCGCGCAATCTTCCCCGCTTCAAAACCTCCCCCGTGTCGGGGTCGAACGACGTCAGGATGCCCCCTTCTTTCAACGTGTAGAGCACCCGACGATAGTAGAGCGGTGACGGAACGTTCGGGAGGCTGCTCGAGTCCTTCCACATAAAGTTGCGCACCGTCATGTCGCCTTCGCCGCCAAGCCGATAAGCCCAGAGCGCGTTCATGCCTTGGCGCCGCGTGCGAAATTGATTCCAATCGCGCTCCTCGAGAAAGCCCGTGTCATCCAAATCCAGATATTCGTCGAAGCGCCCGATTGCGCGTTCGTCCACGATTTCGCTCTTGGCCAGCTTGCCGTCTCGGTTGTCATCGAGCTGCGCCAACGCGTCGGCGAAAGGCGGGACAATCTCTTGCTGACCGGGATCCGACTCACCCGCGCGCGTCACGAAATACACAGCATCGTCCGAGAGAACCGGCGTCGGCTTGATCTGCCACGGCAAACCGGTGAGCCACCAGATGAGCTTTCCGGTGGCGACGTCGTAAGCGTTGAGCTGATACGAACCGACAACGAGCACTTGGAGCTCTCCGCCGCGAGGCTGATACAGCACGGGCGTCGCGTAGCCTCTTTGGGCGTGGGCGCGAGCGGTACGCCAACGAACCTCACCGCTCGTCTTGTCCACCGCCACGATGAACGAGCCTTCGTCTTGATCGCAGACTTGTAAAACGAGATCCCCAGAGACGATCGGCGAAGACCCGTGGCCAAAAGGGTTGTTGAACGGTCCGAGGGGAAGTCGCCATAGCTCATCTCCAAGAGGACCGTAGGCAAGCAGCCCGAAATCAGCGAAGAAGACGTAGACGTTCTCGCCATCGGTTGCCGGCGTGGGCGAGGCCGGGTGGTTGTTTTCCTGGAGCTCTTGGTTTCGTGGGCGCGGCGCCTCCCGTCGCCACAAAACGCGGCCTGTCTGGCGCTCGAGCGCGAACGTCGTGAGTTTAGAATCCTCGAGCCCCGTGACGAAAATTCTATCCCCGGCGATAGACGGGGACGACGGTCCCATCGGTAGCGGTGTCTTCCAAACCACGGCCGCGCCCGGACCGAAATGCACGGGCAAGCGCGTCTCCTCGGCGACGCCCGCCGCATTCGGGCCGCGGAACTGCGGCCAATCCGCACCGAGACCGAGAACCACGACACAAAGGGATGCGACCAGCTTCGGGATCGTCACATAGCGAATGTATCGCAGGTACCTTCTCGGTGCCAGCTTGAACTAGACTAGAACTAGGCTGGAGAAAGCCAACATTAAGGAGACTAGATGGCGAAAGGCAAAATCGCTCAAAAGCAACCCGCCGTATTGGAGCTCGAGCCCGGTACCTACCACTGGTGCCAGTGCGGCGAGTCGAGCAACCAGCCGTTTTGCGACGGTAGCCACGCGGGGACGGGGTTCACGCCGGTGATGGTGGAAATCACAGAGAAAAAAACCGTAGCACTTTGTCAGTGCAAACAAACGAACAACGCGCCCATGTGCGACGGCTCGCACAGCTCTTTGTAAACGCTCGAGGAATGGCGCGAGCTGATATCATGCACAGCGCATGATTGCGCTCGTCCTGGGGCTTTCGTTAGCGGTCCTCGCGTCGGGACAGCCGACGGCTCCGGTGTCGGTCCTCGTGATCGGCGCGCATCCGGACGACGCGGATTCGTGCGCGGGCGGGACGGCGATTCAATGGGCGGCGCTCGGCCATCGCGTCCAGTTCCTCTCGCTCACGAACGGGGATGCGGGACATCAAAGCGAAGGCGGCGGAGCTCTTGCTAAGAGGCGGCGCGCGGAAGCAGAAGAGGCGGGGCACCGTTTCGGGATATCGTCCTATCGCGTTCTCGATAATCACGACGGCGAGCTCGAGCCCACCCTCGCGGTGCGCCATCAAGTCATCCGCGCGATCCGTACTTGGCGCGCGGATGTGGTCATCTTGCCGCGGCCGAACGACTATCATCCCGACCATCGGAACACTGGCCTCGTCGTTCAAGACGCCGCCTACATGGTCATCGTGCCCAACGTGGCGCCCGATACACCGCCGCTTGCGCGCAACCCTGTTTTCCTCTATTGCAACGACCGTTTCGAGAGGCCCAATCCTTTCCGACCGGACATCGCCGTCGACATTACCGAGGTCTACGCGAAGAAGATTCACGCGATGGACGCGCATGTCTCTCAGTTCTACGAATGGCTTCCCTGGACGCGTCAAGCGCTCGACCAAGTGCCTGAGGATTCTCAGGCGCGGGAGGCTTGGCTCGCCACGTCTCGCGCACGACCCGTAAGCTCCGAAGTACGCGCGTCTCTCACGAGATGGTACGGAGCGACTCGCGCGGAGAACGTGACGCACGCGGAAGCCTTCCAGATTTGCGAATATGGGCGGCAGCCGAATCCGACGGACATCCGCAAGCTATTCCCGATGCTATCGAAATGAAAAGGTATACAACCCCGGCCTCAAACGCGGGCTCCGCATCGGTAGCGCGAAAGACGGATTCGTCACCGCCTTCATCCCCGATCCCGAGCCCGATGCGGACAACGCCGGGACGACCGCGGCGGAAGGCGTCACGGCCGACGCGAACGGCAAGATCTACGGTGCCGAAGTCGGCCCGCGCCCCCTCAAAAAATACGTGGTAGCTGCACTGAATGCCGAAACCCAAACGTAATCTCGAGAGCTTGGCGCAAGCGGTCTCGGACGACGAGTCGGTCGATTGGTCGGAGGCGGCACAGCACGCCGAAGAGGAGGATCAGGCCCTCGTCGACGCGCTCGAGACGATTTCCGAGGTCACGACCAGACTGCGCGAGCTCCAGGACGAGCTCGACCCAGGGGACGACATCCGGGTTCTAGAGCCCGGCGAGCGTTGGGGCCCCCTCGAGATCGTGGGCCGTATCGGCCAAGGCGCTTCGGCGGACGTTTATGAGGCGCGTGATCCCCATGTGGACCGCGCGGTGGCCCTCAAACTGTTGCGCGACGCCGCGCTGAGCCCGAGCGCGCGCGACTCTGTCGTCCGAGAGGCGCAGCTTCTCGCCCGCGTGAGCCATCCGAACGTCGCGACCGTCTACGGCGCGGATACACATGACGGGCGTACCGGAATATGGATGGAATATTTGCGGGGGCGTACGCTCGAAGAGATGCTCGAGGACGGTCCGCTGAGCGCGAAAGAGGCTACTGCGATCGGCATCGACGTGCTCGGGGCGCTCGCGGCGGCGCACAGCGAAGGCGTGATCCACCGCGACGTCAAAGCGCAAAATCTCATGCGCGAGTCGGGCGGCCGCATTGTCTTGATGGATTTCGGCATCGGCCGCGATCAACAGCTGGGGTCGGAGACGGAAGAGCACATCGTCGGCACACCGTTCTATGTTGCGCCAGAAGTGTTCCGAGGCGAGTCGGAATCCGCGCAATCGGACATCTATAGCGTGGGCGTGTTGCTGTTCCATCTCGTGACCAATAGGTTCCCGGTCGAGGCGAGCAACATCACCGAGCTCAAAGAGCGTCACCGTCAGGGCGAGGCACGGCTCTTGCGCGACTTGCGGCCGGGCCTGCCCGAGGATTTCGTCGTGGCCGTCGAGCGCGCCTTGCACCCCGATCCCGCGGAGCGCTATCCGAGCGCGGG